>JBIIJW010000119.1:0-5249 GCA_044233525.1 Ilumatobacteraceae bacterium
GAAAGTGATCACGTCGCCAACCTGGGGGGACTTGGCTGTGCGGACGGTGATCACTTCCCCCACGTCGATCGTTGGCACCATTGACCCACTGGTGATTTTGAAGTGTCGGTGTTCTTGAGCGCTGCTGAATTGCGACACGCCCATGACGGCCAGCGAACCCGCGATGCCGAGGGTCGCGCTGATGCGAACTCCCCATCTCATCGCGGTTCGCAACTTCATTACAGCTGTGTCGATGCAACGGTGAGGGTGACTGTGGACGTCTTGCCTGCGATGGCATTCGGAGTAGAAGAAGGAAGCGAGATTCGCAAGCACACTGTTTCAGATGTGCCGGCAGTCAGCTGGCGGCCCGTCAGCGACAGTTGCGACAACGAAGCATCTGTGCCGATTTGTGTGCCACCTGTGTAGGTAGCCGATGCGCACGCTTCGGCAGTGGTGGTTTTCCACGACTCAACGTGCAACGCATCCACCAATGGCGCACCGCCACCTGTTGGGCGAGTTGCAGTGAGTGCGTAACTGAAGGCCAAAGAACCAGTGTTTGCAACATTGATGGACCGGAAGAACACATCGCCTGGCTTCAGCTTGGACAGTGCGAGAACTGTTGGGCCACCCACTGCAACGTCTACCCAGCCAGATGACACGTCCATGGTGGCGGCGTCTTCATCGGTGAAGAGTGCTCCGGAACCTGCTGTGGCGATACCAGCCCCAGCGACCGACACGACTGCAAGTGATGCAACGAGATGTCCGATTTTGTTGACGAGTGATGTGTTTTTTCTCATGCACCCACTCAAACCGAATTCGGGTGCAATTGCCATTGGATTTGGTACTCAGATGAAGTACCGAGGTACCTAACCTACGGAAGATCACATCCGCAGGACAGATGTGTTCCACCGCCCTCATTTTCGGTGATCGAAAATGAGCCACCGTGAGACTCCGCACGATTCGCCAAGGACAATATGCCTGCTTTTCGGCGCTTCAATCCGGCGGGACCGATTCCGTTATCGATGATATGAATCTCGACGCGAGACTTGCTGACCATGAGATCTACACGCACCTTGGTTGCCTTTGCGTGACGAGCAGCATTTGACAAACCTTCGCGAAGAACATTCTCCATGTCACTTGCAACATCGTCAGGAACCTCGCGGACGACATCAATGTTGCACTCGATTGGTTCTTCCCAGGCGCCAGAGAACATTTGGATAACTTTCTCTACGCGCACACGAAGCGGAATTTGGCCATCTGGGTTGATGTTGAAAATTGTTTCGCGAATCTCCGAGATGACGTTGTGCAAAGCATCAACAATCCACGGCTCCGAATTTTGCGCCTGCAATCGCAAGGTGACGGCAAACAAATTTTGTATAACCGAATCGTGTAAGTCGTGCCCGATTCGAGTTCTTTCAATGTTTAAGAATGCTTCTCGGGTTGCATCGTTATATGCCTGGCGTTGCGAGACAAGTTCCATCTCTAGTGCAGTCACTTCGCTGAGGTCGGAGCCAATTTCAACAACAAAGTCACCGACTCGTAGCCAAGTCACTTCGATGCGAACGAGTACTTCAGGTGGGCGGTATCGGTCAAACGTCTCCTCGCTCAATTCAAATATTTGTTTAACCGGCGACTCGCTCCATGTGCGTTGTACGTATTCAAGCGCTATGTGTGGTTGATAGTAAGTAGATAACAAAGACTGATTCACCGACGGCGGATTGGTTCGAATCTCTTCATATGGTTGGTTCCACCACACCAGTACCGCATCAACAATTTGACCTTCAGTATCGAAAACCGGCTCGTGAATACCAATGTAATCACGAAGTGACGTAAGGACGAGGGCCGCGTTGTTGTTAAAGATTGCCGACGGTGGTGGTTTCGGGCATGTCATGGCGTTGGATGACTGATGTCGTTTGCTTTCGCAACCAGTACGGCAAGTTGTGTTCTGTTGGCGGCTCCGACTTGCGTGAGAATTTTTGACACACGGTTCTTCACCGTTTGCACACTGAAATGAACGGCTGCAGCTATGTCTCTATCTGTGAGGCCTTGCGAAATTAATTGTGCGATTTCACGGTCTGTTTCATTGAGAGAGGACAACACATTTAATGGGATGGCCGTGACTCTTTTCGACGCGGCACGAACTTCGACGGGATTGATGAGTTGCAGCCCGGCGGCAACGTCGCGAATAGCTTTTACTAGTTCTGTTGTTGGTGCACCTTTGAGAACTATTGCTGATGCTTTTGATGTGTATCCCTCAATGAGAACATCATCTTCCAAGAACGATGTCAACAAAACGACGTTGACATCAGGGAGGTGAGACTTCACCCATCGAGTGACTTCGTGCCCAGTCCCATCGCCAAGGCGTACATCGAGAACGGCGACGTCAATGGCAGTGGGGTCTTTTTCTAAAGACTTGATTGTTGACGCCACTGAGTTAGTCGACAACGTCACCGTGAGGTCGTCCTCGTGGTTGAGGACCGAGGTGAGAGCTTCTCGCACCATTTCATGATCGTCACAGATCAGTACGCGAATAGTCATTAACTCTTACCGTAACCTGAAACAAGGACAATTGTTCGTGAGTTGCATAAATAGACAATATGAGTAAGAGGGCAGATGAGAATTGAATCAATCAAGTCAATTCGTGTTCCGGTTTCTCTCGTTGACCCATTGCGCACATCACATGGAACCCATTCCAATCGAATTGTTTCACTGCTGGAGATCACAACGTCAGATGGAATCGTTGGTTGGGGTGAAGATGTGTCACCTGACGGAGTTTCGTATGTTGGCGATTCAGCGAGTGAGTCGTTTGCGTCGCTATGCATGTTGGCCGATGTTGTTGGAAAACGAACCATTGATGTTGCAGAGATGTTCTCCGATACATGGTGGGGTATCGGTGGTCGTCATTTCGCAAAACATGCCATTGAATCTGCGTTGTGGGATGCGCATGCTCGGGCGAATGGAGTGTCGTTGAAAAACGCGCTTGGTGGAACTCTTGAATTGGTTACTCCCGGAGTCGTCATTGGTGTCCATGATTCGTTGGATGCACTTGAAGCATCGGTTCGTTTGCGGCTAGCAGAGGGATACCAGCGCATCAAACTAAAGATTCAGCCAGGCTGGGATCTTGTGCCGGTTCAACATGTCCGTCACACTGTTGGTTCCAACTTCACTCTTCAAGTTGATGCCAATGCGGCGTACACCCGCACAAATTTTGAAGTTTTGCGTCAGCTACAAGAGTTTGATGTGCAGTTCATTGAGCAACCATTTGCTGCTGGCGATCTTCAGAGTCACGCCGAATTTTCTTCTCTCACGTCTACTCCGATTTGTCTTGATGAATCCATCGTGAACATCAATTACTTGATGTCGGCCATTGAAATGAATGCATGCAGAGTTGTCAACATCAAGCCATCACGTGTTGGTGGTTTGTGTGACGCAATCAGAATGCAAGAGGTTGCTGTCTCTCACGGGCTTGATGTATGGGTGGGGGGAATGTTGGAAACTGGTGTCGGGCGAGCCTCTTGTCTGGCCCTTGCCAGTCGCGCAGACTTCACTCTGACGCCAGATCTCAGCGCGTCTAATCGCTACTTTGCCACTGATGTGACGGAACCCTTTGTCCTTGTAGACGGTCGGATTGCGGTGCCAGACTCCGAGGGAATCGGTGTTTCTCCACTGCCATGGGTCTTCCAGCACCCTGATGTGAAAATCGAGACACTGTTCTCGGCCTGAATCGTGGCACGATGAGAGCATGATTTCTGCCGACACCTTTTCTTTGGATGCTCTGTTGGCCGACCTCGAAACTTTGGTCAGTGCTGAATCGCCATCGCGAGACATTGAACGATTAACTCACCACGCAGAACTGATTTCGGCGTTGATGGAGAAATTATTGGGCCATCGCCCACACATCATTGAGTCGCCCGTCGGTCCGCATATTCACTGGGTGGGTGGACCAGACCCGCGGGTTCTTATCTTGGGCCATCACGACACCGTTCACCCTGTTGGCACTCTTGCACGACTTCCGTTCTCCGTTGTTGGGGGTGTGGCGCGTGGACCTGGTGTCTTCGACATGAAGGCAGGGATTGTTCAAGCTATTCATGGCGTTGCTGCATTGGCAGATACATCTCATGTGGAGATTCTGTTGACCGCAGACGAAGAGATTGGGTCTCGTGCATCACGCTCACTACTTGAAGAGCGAGCACTTGCGTGTGGATCAGTCTTGGTGATTGAGCCAAGTGCAGATGGCGGCGCATTGAAGATTGGCCGTAAAGGAACTGGAACTATCGAGGTCACAATCGATGGTCGCGCATCGCACGCAGGGTTAGAGCCTGAAAAAGGAATTAATTCGTTGGTCGAACTTGCTTATCTCATTCCGCAAATTGTCAACATTGCGCGACCCGAGGTTGGAACCACCGTGACACCAACTCTTGCGTCGGCAGGCACGGCAGACAATGTTGTTCCAGCACAAACGACATTGTCGGTTGATGTTCGTATCGCGCTTCCTGAAGAGAAGGCACGTGTTGAAGAAGCTTTTCAGAATCTCCGCACAACTGTGGAGGGAACCCGTCTCACGTTGGGCGGAGGTATTGGTCGTCCGCCAATGCATGAGTCGGCGGCCACCGATTTGTTCGCCATCGCCCACAATGCGTTAGCAGCAGCTGGGCTTCAAACAGTGAACGGTGTTGTTGTTGGTGGCGGTTCAGATGGCAATTTCACCGCTGCTATCGGTGTGCAAACACTCGATGGCCTTGGCGCAGTGGGCGGTGGCGCCCATGGAGATGATGAACACGTTCTCGTTGACACCATGCCATCGCGTGCAGCATTGATGGCGTTGTTGTGTCAGGACTTGTCGTCGATGGCTAAGAGGCCGCCGCTTGGCAATGTTCCGGCTGATCGATAAACCTCAAGTTTTTCACGGCTGTCATCGATGTCGAGATTGCGCATGGTGAGTTGGCCAATACGGTCGAGTGGGCCAAATGCAGCATCGTCAACTCGCTCCATGCTGAGGCGCTCTGGTGCGTAGGTGAGGTTCGGGCTTGTCGTGTCGAGAATGCTGTAGTCATCGCCGCGACGCAAACGAAGAGTGACTTCACCAGTAATGGCAGTGCCCACCCAACGCATGAGTGGTTCGCGCAACATGAGTGACTGTGGATCAAACCAACGCCCTTCGTAGAGCAAACGCCCGAGACGACGTCCCATGGTGCGGTAGTTCTCCATGGTTGCTTCGTTATGGATACCTGTGACGAGTCGTTCGTATGCAATGTGCAGAAGTGCGAGCC
>JBIIJW010000120.1:0-5242 GCA_044233525.1 Ilumatobacteraceae bacterium
TTGTTCACCGTCGAGCGCATTGCGCTTATCGGGGCGGTTGAACCGAACGTCGGCGATGCCGTCGGAGATGGAGATAGTGACTCTGTCGCTCATGGGCTCATCTTGCCACGCCTCGACCTCGCTCAGCTGACCGAAGCCGTGGCAGACTGCCTCTCATGCATTTGAACCTTTCAGCAGACGAAGTCCTCAAGACCACCCGCTCGGTGCGCAAGCGCCTTGATTTCGACAAGCCAGTCGAACGCGCAATTGTTGAAGAGTGCTTGGAAATCGCACTTCAAGCACCAACTGGCTCAAACACCCAGGGCTGGCATTGGATCATCATCGAAGACCCCGCAAAGAAGAAGGCACTCGCCGATATCTATCGCAAGAACTGGGCGCTGTATGCCAACATGCCTGGCCGCGAATACAAAGAAGGCGACTCACGCGGCGAGCGCATGGGACTTGTTCGCGATTCCGCCGGATACTTGGCCGACAACTTCGAGAAAGCACCGCTTCTCATGATTCCATGTATCGAAGGTCGCCTCGACAACTTGCCATCGTTCGCAACAGCTAGCACATGGGGATCACTTCTTCCTGCAGTGTGGAGTTTCATGTTGGCATTGCGCGAGCGCGCCATGGGATCTGCATGGACCACCATTCACCTCATGAACGATGGCGAAAAAGAAGCAGCAGCACTCCTTGGCATTCCTTACGAGAAAGTCACCCAAGGTGGACTCTTCCCCATCGCGTACACCATCGGTACAGACTTCAAGCCTGCAAAGCGCGAACCACTCAGCAAGGTCCTCCACTGGGACAAGTGGTAATCACATGAGCGACATCGTCACCTACGAACGCGTTGGTGGCGTTGGCATCATCACGATGGACGACGGCAAAGCAAACGCCGTCTCCTTATCGCTACAAGATGGAGTCAATGCTGCATTGGATAAAGCTGAAGCAGACAATGTCCCCGTGGTGTTCACTGGTCGTTCGGGAATTTTGTCAGCCGGCTTCGATTTGAAGACTCTCGCTGCAAGTGGCCAGCCGGCCGTCGACATGTTGAATGGCGGACTACAACTGTCAATGCGGTTGCTGAGTTTTCCCACCCCAGTTGTTGTTGCTTGTCCAGGTCATGCAATTGCAATGGGAATCTTCTTGATGCTGAGTTGCGATTACCGCATTGGAATTCGCGGCAACTACAAGTACTCAGCGAACGAAGTGGCCATTGGTATGACCATGCCGTTTTCAACCATCGAGATTCTTCGTCACCGCGTGACACCAGCTGCGCTCACGCGGGCAGTGGTGTTGGCTGAAGCGTTTACTCCAGACAACGCAATCGAAACTGGCGTGCTTGACCGCGTTGTTGATGAAGCAGACCTCATGACAACCGCAATCGCCACTGCAGAATCATTCACGTCGTTGAATTTGGACGCTCACAAGCACAGTAAAAATCGGCTTCGCGCTGACATGCTTGACGCCATGCGTGTCGGTCTCGCCAAGGACTACGACGGCTGGAAGAAAAC
Source organism: Ilumatobacteraceae bacterium (assembly GCA_044233525.1). Lineage (GTDB taxonomy): Bacteria > Actinomycetota > Acidimicrobiia > Acidimicrobiales > Ilumatobacteraceae > UBA2093. Next base: position 1,500 of record JBIIJW010000120.1, read on the forward strand.
CTTCCTCTAGTTAGTCAACGAGACGCAGACCGCTCGGTGCAATTGATTGGTCCACGAATGGAAGATCAACAACGAACTCCGTGCGGTGCGCAGGAAAAACGTGTCGCGAGAACAACACCGTCTTGCCGTCAACACTTGATGTGGTCCGTAAGCAACGCAACACAGGTGACCCAACCGGAATGTTTAGTAATTGAGCCTCTTCGGTGGTTGCTGCGTCTGCACCAATGGTCTGTGTTGCTCCTGCAAGCGGAACGTCTAGTAATTCATAGAACGGCGAACGTTCAACATCGGCGCGAGACAAGTTTTGGCCAAGATCTGCAGGGCACCACACCGTAACAATCGCAAATGGTTCGCCATCTGCCAGATTCACACGCCGTACACGCAGAACTTGTTGCGTTCCCAGTTCGCTCGCAACATCTTTCGGCGCTTTCTCAAACGCAAACTCCAATACGCGCCGCTCTGGTGCTGCGCCAGAGTCACGCATCTGATCTTCAATTGTTGACAATCGTGCAAGCGGCTGACGCACAGTTTCACCTGCGACAAACCAGCCAAATCCTTGACGTGAATCCACCAATCCGTCGTCGCGCAAAATTTCGAGTGCTTTACGAATCGTCACTCGACTGACATCGAACTCATGCGATAAGTCCGATTCGCTCGGCATGATGCGACCCGACGCATATGTCCCCGAAAGGATGCGGCCCCTCAATTCATCGGAGATTTGGTGATAGCGGATGGTACGCACTTGTATTATAGTTGTATACACCGAGACAAAAAGCAAGCGACACGCTGCACATAGGAAAGGTTGCCCCCATGGCTGTGACTGCTGGAACCCCAATTGAACTTGTTGAAGGCGTGTATTCGCGCTTGGTGGCAAACGCAAACCTCGGTCGTGAGCGCCTTGGTCGCTCACTTACCTTGGCAGAGAAGATCCTTATCAACCATTTGGTTGACCCACAGACACAAGAGATGGAGCGCGGACGTAGTTACGCAGACTTCAACCCAGACCGCGTGGCGATGCAAGACGCAACAGCACAGATGGCGTTGTTGCAATTCATGACTGCCGGATTACCCACCACGGCAGTTCCTTCCACCGTTCACTGCGACCACCTCATCTTGGCAAAAGTTGGCGCAAAGCTCGACTTGCGTGATGCAAACGATGTCAACCGTGAGGTGTACGACTTCTTGCGTTCGGTGAGCGCGAAGTACGGCGTTGGTTTCTGGGGACCAGGTAGTGGAATCATTCACCAAGTCGTTCTCGAGAACTACGCCTTTCCTGGCGGAATGATGATTGGCACCGACAGTCACACACCAAATGCCGGCGGACTTGGAATGGTTGCGATTGGTGTTGGTGGTGCAGACGCCGTCGACGTCATGACCGGATTCCCCTTCAACGTTCGTTGGCCAAAAGTCATCGGCATCAAACTCACTGGAAAACTCAGCGGTTGGGCAAGCCCGAAAGACGTCATCTTGGAAGTTGCTCGTCAACTCACCGTTGAAGGCGGCACCGGCGCCATTGCTGAATACTTTGGCCCAGGTGCAGACACTATTTCTGCAACCGGCAAGGCAACCATCTGCAACATGGGTGCAGAAATTGGCGCAACATGTTCCGTCTTTGGTTACGACGCAAACATGGCCGAGTACTTGCGTGCAACAGGACGCGAAGCAATCGCTGCCGCCGCCGACAAAGTTGCAACAGAACTTCGCCCAGATGACGGTGCGCAGTACGACCAAGTCATTGAGATTGATTTGTCGAAGTTGACACCACTTATCAACGGCCCTCACTCACCAGACCGTGCACACAAGATCGGTGCAGATGGCGTTGGCGCACAAGCGCGTGAAAACAACTGGCCACTAGACGTGTCTGCTGCACTCATTGGTTCATGCACAAACTCTTCTTACGAAGACATCACCCGTGCCGCATCCATTGCACGTCAGGCAGCTGCAAAGGGCTTGAAGGCAAAAACAGAATTGTTGATCTCACCGGGTAGCGAGCAAATTCGTGCCACCATCGAGCGCGATGGTTTGCTCGCAGACCTTGAAGCCATTGGTGCAACAGTTCTTGCAAACGCATGTGGCCCTTGTATTGGTCAGTGGGAGCGCGCAGCAGACAAGACGGCAAAGCCAAACAGCATCGTGAACTCGTTCAACCGCAATTTCCCGAAGCGCGCAGATGGTTCTGCAAACACCTTGTCGTTTGTCACCAGCCCAGACACAGTCATGGCAATCGCATTGTCTGGTCGTCTCGACTTCGACCCACGCGTCGACACCATCACGGCGCCTGACGGCACAGAAGTGACACTCGATGCACCAGAAGGAAACATTCTTCCTGCAAAGGGCTACGACCCAGGCGTTGACACCTTTACTGCCCCACCAGCAGACGGAAGCAAAGTTGTTGTTGAAGTCAGCCCCACATCAGACCGCTTGCAGTTGCTGCAACCGTTCAATGCATGGGATGGAAACGACTACATCGAGCTTCCTATCTTGATGAAGGCTCAGGGCAAGTGCACCACAGACCACATCTCTGCTGCAGGTAAGTGGCTCACCTACCGCGGTCATTTAGAGAACATCTCTGGCAACTTGTTCATTGGTGCAGTCAATGCATTCGGCGGCGCAGTGGGCGAAGGTCTCGACATCACCGATGGTGGGCGTCGCAGTTACCCAGATATCGCGAAGCGTTATAGCGAAGCAGGAATTCGTTGGTGCGCAATTGGCGATCAGAACTATGGCGAAGGTTCGTCACGTGAACACGCCGCAATGGAGCCACGTTTCCGTGGTGGCGTTGTTATCTTCGCTCGTTCGTTTGCTCGTATTCACGAAACAAACTTGAAGAAGCAGGGTCTTGTTCCACTCACCTTCTCGGATCCGGCAACGTACGACCTCATCGAAGAGACAGACCGCATCAGCGTTTTGAATCTTCCACCAGTTCCCGATCAGCCAATGCAATGCCGCATCACAAAAGCAGACGGACGCACGGTTGAATTTGAAGCCAAGCACACATTCAGCCCAGAGCAAGTGGAATGGTTCAAGGCCGGTAGCGCACTCAACATCGTGCGCCAAAAGGTTGCGAACGCGAAATAACTAGTCGGTACCCGGACGTCGATCATCTTCGGCGTTCGGGTCACCCTTGTAGTTAGACGGGTAACTCTGTCGTAATTCGTCTTCTGTTGGTTCGCGATACTCACGTCCCTCAGGCGGCAATAAAGCGCTAATGGCGCTCATGATTGCAATGGTGTCGGCGTCTGGGTCTGTGTACGTCAAAGCAACAGGTGCACCCACTGTGATGATGACTTCTGGTGGCGATGTCACATTAGTGATGTTCGGCAACTTTGCATTTCGCGGCCAGACTTTTTCAGTACCCCATATTCCAACGGGAATCACCGGAGCTTTGGTTTCTGCAGCTAAACGCGCTGCACCCCACCGACCCTTGAGGACGGGATCAAAAAAAGCACGACCACGAGGAATGGTTCCTTGAGGCATCAAGGCAACAAGATCGCCAGCAACAAGTGATTCAGTTGCAGCGCGCAATGGTTCATCACTCCCCGTTCCTCGTTCAACGCGAATCCCGCCCAACGCAGTTGCAAGCGGACCGATGACGGGCGCATCGAACACTTCTTTCTTTCCAAGAAAACGAACGGCACGACCAGTTTTTGCGACAGCCAACGAAATCGCCGCAATATCGAAGTAACTGCGATGATTCCCACACAAGATTGCAGCCGAGTCACGCGGAATGTTCTCCACGCCAG
>JBIIJW010000121.1:0-5236 GCA_044233525.1 Ilumatobacteraceae bacterium
AACATTGTGAAGTCAATTAACGATGTAGCGGTGGGAGATGTCCTCACGACTGCACTTGCAAATGGATCTATCAGTAGCCGAGTAGAAGGAACTTCGTGATGGCAGCAAAGAAATCACAACCACAAGAGCCTGCGGGTTACGCAGAAGCAATGCGCGAAGTAGAGGCCATCTTGGCTGAGTTGGACTCCAACACCATTGACGTAGATGTTCTCTCAGCGAAAGTCGAACGTGCTTCGTACCTCATCACATGGTGCAATGACAGAATTTCTGCTGCGCAGATGACCGTTGACAATCTGGTCGCAGATCTTTCCGTCGATGTGGACGACAATCTTGAAGAAGACTTCGACGATGAAGACGAAGACGACGAGGACTACGAAGATGACGATGAAGACTATGACGAAGATGACGAATGAGTGAGTCTCTCTCCATCGTGCAATCAGTAGATCGCGCGCTGTACGCCTTGTTGTCCGATGAACGACATCGATGGCAAGCAGTGAGTACTCATTTTTCTATTGTCTTTGATGAACTAGAGACGATGGTTCTCGCAGGTGGAAAGCGCCTGCGTCCACAGTTTTTGCACTGGGGATGGGTGGCAGCAGGGGGAGACCCATCCGATGCACAGCACCATAACTACGGCGCCGCAATTGAACTTCTTCACGCATGTGCCTTGTTCCACGATGATGTCATTGACGATTCGTCGTTGCGTCGAGGCCACCTCACAACGCAACGTCGCCTGGCCGAGCTACATCTCGAAGATGGATTACAGGGTGAATCGCGGCGATTCGGAGAAGGGTCTGCCATCCTCATCGGAGACGTGGCATTCTCGCTTGCACATCAACTCGTCATCGAACTACCCGCATCAGCGCGTCACTATTGGAATGAATTGTGCCTTGAGATGAACATGGGTCAGTATCTCGACACTGTTGGTTCTGCACATCGCGAATACTCGGTCAGCCATGCTCTTTCTGTTGCTCGTTTCAAGACCGCTAAGTACACCATTGAACGCCCACTTCATATGGGCGCTGTTGCAGCCGATGAAGGACGAGGCGCCAATCTATTGTCAGCTCTGTCGTCGTATGGTCTTCCGTTGGGCATTGCTTTCCAATTGCGAGACGACATGTTGGGTGCGTTCGGTGACGAGTCAATCACGGGAAAACCAGTAGGTGGAGATTTCCGCGAAGGAAAAACAACGGCTTTACTTGGCTATGCAATGTCTGTTGCAACAACATCACAGATGAACGTTTTAGAAAAAGTCGGATCGTCTGATCTCGTTGAAGATGATGTCAAAGACATTCAACAAGTTCTTGTCGACACCGGTGCTGTTCGACATGTTGAGAGTCTCATTACTCAACAACACAAAGATGCTGTTGAATCTCTACAAGACGTCAACATGGACTCATCGGCGAGGGATGCTCTCATTGAGCTAGCACTGCACGTCACTCAGCGAACTGTTTAATCTTCGGCGTAAATATCTAATGCATCTTGCAACGAGATGTCGGTCATCACGCCAGCCTCTGCTCGAATAGCTTCAATCCATGGTGGCGACACCTTGCATGTAACAGCAATTGGTTCATCTAATTCTGAACCGTTGCGAGCAAGTTGCACAAAGGTAACTGCGTATGTGGGGGGTCGCGCATCTCGAGATAACTCAATTAATGCCCATGGATCTGGAGTTGTTCCAGGGCGAGCAGCAATTGCAATTTCCGATGATGAGGTTGCTTGTACGGCGCCACCAGCAAGACCGGGGCCGTCAACAATGACTGCACCTCGAACCAATTGCGGGCGTGCACCAGCAATTAAGAAAGCGATGTATCCACCAATTCCGCGTCCAACAATGGTTGCAGGGCCAATGTGGCGAAGGGCGATGTCAACGTCTGCCATCAAGATTTCGGCTGAGTACCCACCGCCGCGCGGAACCGTTGAATCTCCGTGTCCGGTGAAATCAAGTGCCCACACTGGACCATTCCAGTTGATTGGCATCAATGCCATTCGTGCAGATGAATCTCCAAGTCCGTGCAACAGAAGCAATGGTGACCCATTGCCATCTTTTACTTGATGCAATGCAAGTGTGACGCGGTTGTGTTGAAGATGAATGGTGTTCATGACAAGAACTCCAACACCATGTTGCTCACACGGTCTGGTTCTTCAATGTGAATGAAATGTCCGACACCGTCGAGAACCTCAAGTCGCCCAGATTGTGGAATCCATGGCAACACATCTCGTGCACGTGCACCCCAACCCATTGGTTCATCGACTGTTCCAAGTAATCCGAGGAATGGCATTGGTAATGACACCATGCGTAGCGCGCTCCATTCTGGTCGCCACGGACCGAATCCACCAAAGCGCATTGTTGGGTCAAGTTTCCAACGCCAACCATCGTCATCGTGACGTGCGCCGACGGTAACGAGATATTCCAACCATTCAATGGAAAGTCGCGGATTCAATTTTGCGCGACGCTGCGCAAGATCTTCAAGAGTTCCTGGCTTACGGATTGCGGTGGGAGCGTCATGTCGATAGTCCAGCCATGAACCAATCTCTCCTGCCAAGAGTCGTGATTGATCGTGGTCGGGAACATCTGGCATGCGTCGCTTGCTGGGCATGCCATCAATATTCACCATGCGTGAGATTCGGTACAGGCTTGCTTCGGCTAACTGCATCATCAACGCGCCACCTTTTGAGTGGGCAACAACTGGCGATGGTTCATTGGTGGTGCTGGTCATGACGGCGAGGGCGTCACGGATATCTGCATCCCAGCTGTACAACGTGGCGTAGTCGCTATCGCCGTGACCGCGGTGGTCCCACGACACCACACGCCAGCCTGCATCGGCCAACTTCGGCGCCAAGACATCGAAGGTGCGGGCGAAGTCTGATCCACCGTGCACCAAGAACAGCACGGGGTTCGTCTCTTGACCCCATTCATAGACAGAGATTCCAACTCCATCGGCGTCAACCCGGCGAAAACGGTCGGGGATGCGGGCTCCGGGGTACGAGCGGGTCTCTTTCGTCACGGGTATTGAGGTTAGGCCAGCGAATCTCAGAGCGAACAAGTGGGGCGCACCTCTGACATATGCCACACCGACCTAACATGACAGAGATGTTTCTGCGCACTCGACTCCACATGTATCTGTTGTGGAGCACGGGCGTCTTTGTTTTTCTCGCAATCATCTCAGGACTTCTCACCGATGGCGGTTCTTCAACCACCAACGATTCACAGCCCGAGAGCTCAACTACGGTTGCTGCCACCACAACCACGGTTGCTGCAGGGGAGTTGCGCAAGTACGTGGTGCAGTCCGGCGAGTCACTCTTTGCAATCGCGCAGAAATTTAACCTCAGTGCGCCGGCCCTTGTTGAGATCAACAACATCAAGAATCCAGATCGCGTTTCTGCCGGTACAGAGCTAATTCTCCCTCCCAGTAACGGTTTCGTACCAATTGGTGCGACAACCACCATGCCACCATGACAACAACATGGCGTCGTTCGTACTTACACTGAAGTTATGACCACAACTTTCTGGCCCACGCAAGAACACTGGTCTGTTGCAATTCCATTGCACACACCACACGTTCGACTCGACTGTCTCGAAGAAACAGGTTTTGTGGCGTTGAAGCCGGTGCCGTTCGATGTTCCACAACATGAGTGGGAGTCGCTTGAGTACTTCGATTGGAAGAGCGGCGGCGATACAAACTTTGCGCCACTTGCATCCGCCGATGGTCAACTGGATTGTCGCGGTTTTTGGGACAAAGGAAAAACAGACAAAGATGCTGAGTGGACATCAAATGCAGCACTTGCGCCCACACTAAAGAATTACGTTTCATCGGTGGGCGCCAACTTTGGTCGAGTTCGCATTATCAAGCTTGAACCGCAAAATCGTGACCAAGCCATTCGTTCCATTCATCGCGATGACAACAATCGTTTTAACCCTGAAAATGAAGGCTGGGTCGTGAGGTCGTGGGTAGAGCTCACCGATAGCCCCGATAGCTATATGTTGCTCATGGACAATGGCCCAGACGGTTTGCCAGATCCTGCTACCGAACGCCGAGTTCCTTTGTCAAAAGGCGCCCGATTTGTGGTGGACACTCAACGTTTGTGGCATGTGGTTGTTCATAACCACAATTTCCCGCGTTACGCACTGATTACAAGTTTCGAAAGCGGTCCGGCTCTCGATTCATTTATTGCCGCCGAAAAGGCTTAGTTTCGCTACTAGGGCTTACTCGGGGGAAACATGATTACAACATTTGTTGGTGTCGCATCAGTAGACATCACGCCGTCTTATCCAGTCATGCTTGGCGGATTCGGTCAGAGAATTACGCCATCGGAGTCTGTTCACGATGCAATAGAAACTGTTGCACTTTGTATCGGTGAAGTTAACCCCGTGTTGGTTATTACTGCGGATCTCATCGCAATGGCAGCTCCGGTGACAAAGGAAGTTGTTGAACAGATTCATCTGGCTACTGGTATTGACTCCAAACGAATACTGCTGGCCGCATCACATACTCATTCAGCCCCTGTGCCATACGACCCATCTGGATCAGCGATTGGAGTTCAACAGTTTTCTCGACAGCTCACTGATGCACTAATCCAAGCAGGTATTGAAGCGTTTCACTCGCGACGTCCAGCGCGCATTGTTAGCGGCTATGGCGATGCCCGCATTGGATTCAATCGATGGAAACCGAACAATGTTCAAGAAGTAGACACACGCGTCCCTGTTCTGTTAGCTATCGATTCTCAGTCTGATTCCCCATTTGCAGTTCTCTTTGGCAGCGGATGCCACCCAACAACGATGGGCTGGGATAACCCAGAAGTCTCGGCAGATTACCCAGGAGAAGCAAAGAGATTCATCAGAAACGCATTGCCCGGAGTGACCCCACTGTTCATCAATACAACTGAAGGAGACATTGTCCCTACGACGTCACCACGGCGGGATGCATTAGATCCCCGGGGTTATTGCAATAGTTCTTTTGAAGACACCAGAAAAATTGGTACACAACTTGCAGAAGCAGTAATTGGCATCATGACTGACTTATCTGTAGATGCCCCGACTATTGATGATGGTCTTCTTGGCATGCAGTCTTCAGAATTGGAATTGTTGCCAAACAATGGAGGGCTAGATGAAGATGCTGCTGAGATTCGGTTAGATAAAAGCATTGCTGACCTGAAGGAGTTTCTTGGCGCCGATTTCCAAACGACGGTTCCGATGTCACAGCTTTGGGCAGCCGCCTCACGTGTGGTTATTTCT
>JBIIJW010000122.1:0-5200 GCA_044233525.1 Ilumatobacteraceae bacterium
ACTTCGTCGAAAATGAGATAGGCACCGTTGTCGTCACAAAGGCGACGAAGTTGGCTGAGATATTCAGACGATGATGGCCACACGCCGCCTGCTCCCTGCACAGGTTCAGCGATGATTGCGGCAAGGCGTCCTTTGTTCTCGTTCACTGCGAGGGCCATGGCTTCAATGTCGTCTGCGTCTACTTGAATGACTCCTTCTAGGAGGTGCCCGTAACCCACTTTGTTCAGTGGAAGGCCTTGCGCACTGGTGCCACCGTAATTAGTGCCGTGATATCCGCGGTCTCGAGTGATGATCACACTTCGTTCTGGATGTCCGGATTGGATTTGTGCAGTTCGTGCCAATTTCATTGCAGTATCAATTGATTCTGACCCGCTTCCACACAGAAAAACCCGTGCATCATTAATGGGGGACAGCGATGAAATTTTTGCTGCTACTTCTTCCGCCAACGGGTTTGTGAAGGGGTCGAACGTTGAGTAGGTCTCTAACGTGCTCACTTGTGCGGCAATAGCCTCAGCCATTTCTGCGCGCCCGTGTCCAATTTGGCAGTACCACAGACTTCCAATGGCGTCGATGTATTCATTGCCCTTGTCGTCCCACAGTCGCGCTAAATCGCCGCGAACAATGTTGATAAATGAATCAGACGATGGCTTGGCAAACGAGTGAAGAAACCGACTTGGCATGTCTTCACTGTACGCCACCATCTCTGGCGGTGTCAGTTAGAGACGTTCAATAATGGTGGCGGTGCCCATGCCTCCGCCCGTGCACATGGTGATGAGGCCGGTTGTCTTGTCTTGGCGTTCGAGCTCGTCGATGAGGGTGCCAATCAACATTGCCCCTGTCGCCCCAATGGGATGTCCTAATGCCATTGCGCCGCCATTGACGTTGACTTTGCTGGGGTCAACACCTGTGTCCTTGAAGAACTTCAAAACCACGGCTGCGAAGGCCTCATTAACTTCAAACAAATCGATGTCGTTGAACGTCATTCCCGCTTTCTGAACAACGCGTTGGGCTGCGGGTCCGGGTGCAGTCAACATAATGACTGGTTCCGTTCCTGCAACTGCCGTCATGATGATGCGCGCGCGTGGCTTCAGTCCATGTGCTTTTGCATACTCGGGTGATGCCACCAACACGGCACCAGCACCGTCGACAACACCTGATGAGTTGCCACCATGGTGAACGTGATTGATGGCTGATAATTGCGGATAAGCCTTTAGTGCGGTCTCGTCAATGGAGAGACCGTTTGGATCTTTCTTGTACGCACCCATCTGTTCGAAACTTGGTGACAATTTTGCAAGGTCGGCCAACGTGGTGCCGGCGCGAGGGTGTTCATCGACTGCAAGTGCAAGAGTTCCATCGTCATGGAAGATGGGAATGAGTGAACGCTCAAAGCGGCCTTCAGAAATTGCAAGGGCTGCACGACGTTGGCTCTCAACGGCCAACGCATCGCACTCTTCACGAGAGAAACCTTCCAAGGTGGCAATGAGGTCTGCAGAAATTCCTTGTGGCACCATGTCGAACTGCTCACGAAGGTGCGCATTGTTGGCGGTGAAACCATCAACATGCATGGGTGATGGACGAGACATCGACTCAATGCCGCCAGCAACGACCATGTCTTGCATTCCAGAGAGCACTCCCATCGCTGCAAAGTTGACCGCTTGTTGGCCAGAGCCGCAGAAACGATTCAAGGTGACGCCAGGCGCGTCAAGAGACCAGCCGGCGTCGAGCGCGGCCATGCGGGCGATATCCATTGAATGGTCGCCACTTCCTGCACCACACCCCATGACCACGTCGTCCACATCGCTGGTGTCAAACCCAACGCGGTCGCGTAAGCCATTCAGGACTTGGGCGAGGATGCGCTGGGGGTGCACGTTATGGAGTGCCCCCGTGTCTTTTCCTTTGCCACGTGGCGAGCGAACTGCATCAATAATCCATGCTTCACGTTCCATTGAGAACCCCCTGGTTGCGTCCACATTGCGGACGGTTTTGCATCATTCCTCACCTTATGGCACGGTGAGGAAGGCGAAATCATTGGGGGAAGACCATGGCTGAGTTTGAGACTCTAGAAGTTCAAGTGGACGGTGCGCTGGGGCATCTCACGTTGAATCGGCCCCAGCGCCTCAATGCCTTGTCGCGTCAAACATTGCAAGACCTTGCATCTGCTGCCCGGTGGTTCGACACGCAACGAGACGTGAGGGTTGTGGTGGTGAGCGGTGCTGGCCGTTCCTTCTCGGCAGGGTTTGATCTCAACGATTTTTCTCAGCCAGATCCAAATTATTCAACGCGCGACGTTGCGGACATTGGTCGTCTCATGGCCGAAGCTGTGACGGATATGAACGCGTTAACGATTGCGGCCGTGCACGGACACTGTGTTGGCGGTGGATTGGTACTTGCAGCAAGTTGTGACCTTCGCATTGCTGGAAAATCGGCTCGGTTCTCTATTCCTGAAGTAGACCTCGGTATTCCGTTGGCATGGGGAGGTATTCCGCGTCTCGTGAGAGAAATTGGTCCCGCAGCAACAAAAGAACTGGTGTTGACATGTCGTCCGTTCGGACCCGACGAAGCAAAGAGTCTTGGATTTTTAAATTCAATCGTTGATGACAACGACGTACTCACCGCCGCACATGAATTGGCAGTGTCGCTTGCTGCAAAACCTGCGTATGCCTTACGAACAACGAAGCAACAAGTAAATGCAGTAACAGAGGAGATGATTGGGACGCGCCGTAATGCGGCAGATGCTGATGCTCTTGCGTTTGCAACGTACGACAAGGAAAGTCGCGACGCCAGCGCTCGTTATCTCGCATCAAAGAATAAGAAGTGAGTTCATCGCGATGACAAAAGTATTTGTGCACGGAAATCCTGAGTCCTCAGACATTTGGTCACCCGTGGTGGAGTTACTGCAAGACCGTCGGATCACCGATGTTGTCTTGTTGTCGCCACCGGGTTTCGGCTCGCCGGTCCCTGCCGGTTTTAACTGCACACGTCGCGAGTACGTTGCGTGGTTAGCCAGCGAACTTAAGGCCATTGGTGGAGATATTGACCTAGTCGGTCACGATTGGGGTGCTGGCCACGTGTACGGGGTATTGGCGGAGTACCCAGGCATTGTGCGCACGTGGGCTGCCGATTGCATGGGTTTGTTGCATCGTGATTACGTGTGGCATGACGCTGCGCAGGGGTGGCAAACGCCAGAGTTGGGTGAACAGATGATGCAGGGCATTGTCGATTTAGATGTTGACTCTTTCGTTGCAGCGTTTGGTGCTTTGGGAATTAGCGAAGACGTTGCACGCGCAATGAAGCCACATATCAACGCCGACATGGCCGCCAGCGTTGTCCGCTTGTATCGGGATGCCGCACAGCCCGCAATGCGGCACCTCGGGGACAAATTTGTGAGCCAGAAACCAAAGCGTGGACTGGTCATCATTGCGGAGAACGACCATTACGCCGGTCCTCACGAAACACATGAAGAATTGGCATCATCGGTTGGTGCAAAAGTTGCGCGTCTTGAGGGTTGTGGCCACTGGTGGATGATCGAAAAGCCACAAGAAGCTGCTCGCATGCTTGCATCGCATTGGATTCGTTAAGTCGCGCTCAACTTGCTGAATACATCCGAACAATTGGTTCAAGTTCTGCCGGTGTTGCTCCGTGCATAATCACGCCGTCGCATCCAAGTGCAAATTGATTTTTAATAGCGGCCACGCATTGTTGTGGTGAACCTTGCGCTGATGGCGCTAACCATTCCTCTGGAATCAGGGGAGCAACTCGTTCGAGGTCTTGCGCCGTTCCCTTTGCATCCAAGGCGCCAGGGAAGGTTCGAACAAACTCATCACTTCGGAATTTTTGAAGTACTGCGGGGTCCCACTTGTTGGTTGTCACCATTAAGTCACCGTACGCCTGCAAATAAGTAGCCAAGCGGCCAACAGTTTTCTTCAGACGCAATTCTGGTGAAATGTGATCTCCGATGGTGGCAAAACACGACCACACTTTGACGTCGTCTGGATTGCGGCCAGCTCGTTCAGCAGACTCTTTCACGGTTCGGACAGCACGCGCAGTTGTTTCATCGGTGAAGAAGGTGTGCAGAATGACATTGTCGTACGCACGACCAGCCATCTCTAATGTGTTCTGTCCAAACACGGTGATGCTGAGTGGAATGTGTAGGTCAAACGCGGGGTCTAGGCGCAACACGGGGTACGTGCCGGTGAGGTCGGACCAATTCATCACCGTTTCACCTTTCCAGAGGCGCCGCATGAGAACGGCAAACTCTTCTAACGAATGCGTTGTGGCCATGGGCATTCCATAGGCCTTGAACATTGCTTCGATGCCGCGTCCAAGGCCCAGGCTGAATCGACCATTAGACAGCAAGTGCAAGGTGCTAGCCCACGATGCCGTGACGAGAGGATGTCGTGTGGTGTGGTTGGTCGCCGCGGTGATGATGTTCAACGACTCTGTGGCCGCAACAGCAGCGCCTGTTAACGCACCTGCTTCTTTTATGTTGAAGCGTTCAGAGATAAACGCAGTTCCGAGACCCAATTCTTCGGCCTGTGCCAACTCGGCAAACATGTCGCGGGGAGATTGAGGTGCTCCGGCCAAGGTGTAGAAGCCAAGTTCTGGGTGGGCAGGACTCTTCGTCATGGTGTGACAGTACATCGCATGTCCTCAACATGACAGACTCAAGGCGAGTACTTGCAGGGGTGAACATGAATCGAATTGATATTGAAAAGAAGCTCAACGAGGACCGAGCTTGGTTGTTGGAGACCTATTCCAATCTGTCGCAAGAGCAGATGTTGAGCGACTTAACCCCTAGTGAACACGACCCGACGAACTACTGGTCGGCGCTCGATCATCTTGCGCATCTTGCATTGATTGAACACAACTTTGCCGCCATGATTCGTCGACATTTTTCAGGCCACAAAAATCCAGTGGGCCTGGCAACAGACGACTCGGGGCAACCACGTACTCGAGAGCAGATCATGGCGTCGGTTCATGCAATGACCGAAGAGTGGCAGAAGAAGCATCACGGGAAATCATTGAACGAAGTCGTGGCACTCGGGGCGCGGGCTCGCGCTGAGTCACTTCAACTGTTGAGTGAACTCACTGATGAGCAACTTGAAGAAGTGTTGCCTGGTGCTCCATGGGCAGATGGCACCGTGGGCGGAGTCATCGCAGCTAACGCCGACCATGGTCGGATGCATTGGAAGTGGGCTAA
>JBIIJW010000006.1:0-19605 GCA_044233525.1 Ilumatobacteraceae bacterium
TTCACCCTTGTCGCTCATTCCGGGAACGAAACCAGCGGTTCCACCACGAATCAACTGAGCGGCCACTGCGGCACGGCGTGAGGACGACGCGGCCAAGCGCATCATGCTTGCCCGCAATGCTGGTTCAACAGTGAGGCCAACGAAGTACTGGTATGTGGCTGCAACGAGTGATTCAAGCGCAAGAACAAGGTTCAACACATCGCCAGGTGCCTTGCCTTCTTCGATGAGGCTCAGTGCGTTGTTGCCGTAGGCAGCCATTAGTTTTTCGTTTGGCTCGCTCACTGTTTCACCACCACGTGCGGTGACGAGCGGAGCGATGACAGACATATTCGTCTCATGGGCTGCTGCGTACTTGGCGAGAAATGGTGACACGCGTGATTCAGCAAGGCCGGTGACGCGAGAATCGCTCAACATGGTGGCCACCATTTTTTCAACGGACATCGCCGTGCGAAGAAGTGCAACATCTGTGACAGTGACGGTCTCGAGTGGTTTTTTGTCTGGAGCCTCACCAATTCGAGCGATCGATCCGGAATGGCTTGCGCCGCCACATGCAGCGAGAACGGCACCACTAGCCAATACTGCGCCACCAGAGCGGAGCATGTTGCGACGTGAGATGTGTGAAGAAGTCTGGTTATTCATAAGAGTTCCTTACCGTGTCTTATGCCGCAGCAATGGGGGAGGTTCCGGCGATGACATTGAGAGCCGCAATGTGGCGAGCTTCCACAACGATGATGGATGCAACAAGTGATGCCGCATCGACGCCGCGGAGGGTCTCAAGTGAGTTCGTGTGAATAGCGACGGTCTCTTCTTCGAGCGTTGCCATCTGTGCAGCGATCGTGGCAATTGAACCGGACGGGCTAGCAAGAGGTTGCGACGATGATGCGCCAGCTTCAGTGGCGAGGTAGCCCTTGATTGCTTGTGCGTATGCCACGTGATGGTCGTGAATGTGTAGAAGAGCGATCTTGTCATCGCCAGACGTTGCAGCCACGGCCAGTGCGTAGGTGGCAGCCATTCGAGATTCGCGCACGAGCGCAGCGTTGAGGCCTGCGTTGTCTGCCGCATCGCGCTTTGGCGGAGTTGGCATCTCTGCGGCAGGTGCGCCGGCGGCTGATGCTTGTGAAGCCAAGAATGGAGCAGTTGCAGCGACTGCACCACCTGCAAGAAGCGACGCAATCAACTTGCGTCGTGAGGTGGTTCCTTCGGGGAGGTCAACTTGGTGATTTACCACGTGGGTCATCCTTTGTCGTAGTGGCGAAAACTCGCCCCCCAACACTAGAAGTCCAGCGCCGAGAGGTCAGGTATCCAAGAGCGGCTTCGAGACACCGCCTCACTCCATTGTTGTCGCGAGACCCCTGGATTACCTAATGGATGAACGGTGGCCGCCCACGACAAGGTGGAACAGGCGTCGGAGAGGTGTGACCACTGACCTGCAGCAGATCCGGCGAGGAATCCGGCTCCGAGGGTGGTGGCTTCTGTCATTTTGGAGACCCGAATAGGACGCTGGGCCGCGTCTGCGAGGGCCTGAACGAAGGTGGAGTTTCTGCTCATGCCACCGTCAATACGGATGTCGGAGATGGTCAAACCAGAATCAGCTTCCGCTGCCTCGATGAGGTCAACGCCTCGGTGGGCAATACCTTCAAGAACAGCTCGCACAAGATGTGCACGAGTTGTGCCGCGTGTGATGCCAAAGAATGCACCGCGCGCGCCGTAGTCCCATGCGGGCGTGCCGAGACCGAGAAGAGCCGGAACGTACACCACGCCGTCAGTGGTGGCAACACGTGATGCAATCTCGTGTGATTCTTCGGCAGACGAAATCAGTTCCAGGTCGTCACGCAGCCATTCAATGTTTGTGCCCGCAGACAACATGATGGCTTCAGTTCCGTATCTCACTTCGCGTTCATCACTGAAGGCAACAATGGGAAATGTTCCGTGCGAATGACGTTGTGCTTGCGATGGCGCAGTTGTGCCGGTGAACATGTCCAGCATTCCGCCAGTACCGAATGTGATTTTTGCAAGTCCTGGCGAAATACAACCTTGGCCAACTAGTGACGCTTGTTGATCCCCAGCCAACGCCATGATGGGTGGAGCACCAGGAAGATCGCTTGCCTGCGCACACATGCCGACACTTGGAACGATACGTGGCAAGCAGCTAGTTGGAATACCGAGCACCTCGAGAACTTTGTTGTTCCATTCCGTGCCCGCAGGTGTGGTGAGTCCGGTGACGGCTGCATTGGTGTGATCAGTGACATGTGATGCACCGTTCGAGAGTTTCCAGACCAACCACGAATCAACGGTTCCAAAACGAAGTGAGGCGACATCATGTTGTGTACCAACGTTCTTCAAAATCCACGACAACTTGGTGGCAGATTGATTTGGTGCAAACGCTAATCCATGTTCAATTCGCGTCATGATGCAATCACCAACGGTGCGAAGGTCTTGCCATCCGATCGCGGGTGTGATTGGTTGACCAGAAGTTGCGTCCCACACCACTGTGGATGCACGTTGGTTGGTGATTCCCACAGCATCAATTGTGTGTGCACCAATGGTGGCGATACACACGCGCTTCACTGCGTCGTACAGTGCGCTCGCATCAAACTCCACCATTCCTGCAGCAGGTGTTGCGGGTGTGAACGCTTCGTAGTGAAGGTGGGAGACGCTCCCGTCATCGTGAACGAGGGCAGAACGTAAACCGCTTGTTCCAACGTCAATGACGAGGGTGTTCACAGTCCCAGTTTTCCTGGATTCAAAATGTTGTTTGGGTCAAGGGCCTTCTTCACGGCGCGTAGAACATTCATTGATGTGCCCAGTGCTTCTTCCATGTATTGACCACGGCTGTACCCAATGCCGTGGTGGTGCGACAAGTTTGCGCCTGCGCCAATGGCTGCCCGCTGACCTGCATCCCACATGGCCAGATACGTTGCTTCAAACTCTTCTGGTGGAGGAGTGGCGGCAAAAGTGAAATAGACGCATGCACCTTCGATGTAGCTGTGCGATAAGTGACATGTTGCGCTACGTGCATGTGGAACCGCCAACATTGCAGATTCAACATTTTCAACAACGGTGTCGAGAAGCGCCCAATTGGCGGCAACTTCCATGGTGTCCACCACGTATCCCTTGCGGGTGAGCGCTTGAAGACCGCTGGTGTCGTTGCGATGGTGTGTCCATTTTTCAACAAGCTCTACATCACCCACTTGTGCCCCCATTGACATGCAGGTGTCGTGAACGATGGCCATAGTGGCGTCCACTAATTGTTCGTTTCCTTCGTCGAGCACAAGCACAGTTGCATTGGTTCCATCGCCACCGTGTGACCGTTTGCTTTCTGAGCCGTCGTACAAACGAAGCACTGCAGGTGTTGCGCCGGCACGAATGAGGCGACGACATGCTTCAAAACCATCACTGAGATTTGCAAAGACATATGCACCACGTCGCTCAACTTCAGGAAGCGGGTGAGCGCGAAGCCACACGCGTGTGATGACAGCAAGTGTTCCTTCGCTACCGAGCAACAATTCACTGAGGTCTGGGCCTACCGCGCCTGCGGGCGCACCACCCGTGCGAATGACGGTGCCATCTGCAAGCACTGCTTCCAATGCGTGCACCATGTCTTCTATTTTTCCGTAACGCGTGGAGTATTGACCAGCGCCACGACAAGCAACCCAACCGCCCACAGTGGCAAGCGCAAATGATTGCGGGTAGTGGCCGATGGTGAGCCCGTATGTGCGCACGGCATCTTCTAAATCCGGGCCAAATGTTCCTGCAAGGGTTTCGACAATTCCAGAGATTTCATCAACAGACTCGAGTCCTTGCATGAGTGTCATGTCGAGTGACACGCCTGCTTGAAGTGGGATGGCTGCGCCACACACGCCGCTTCGTCCGCCCGATGGAGTAACTGCAATTTTGTGGGCATTGCAGTAGGCGAGAAGTTTCGACACTTCGTCGGTTGATTGTGGTCGACAGACAACGTGAGGAATTTGAGGCACTTCATTCTTCAACGACCACGCCAAAGACAATGGCCACCAATCGCGCCCATGCTCGGCGCGAGTTGCTTGGTCTGTGCTTGTGTCGCAGATGGCGGAAATAGCGGACACGTTGTCTGTGGTCAGCGCCGGTGCCGTTGTTAACAAGCGAGCATGTGCGTCTGCAGGGTTACCACCAAACTCGATTGGTGGAGTGACTGCAGTTGAAAATTTTCTCAGGCTCATTATTTTTCCGTTCCGAGTGTTGATGACGCGATGAATTCTGCTTCGGTGACAAGACCAGCTGCGTCTTCGCGCGCGCATTCATCAATGAAGTGAGCAAGTTGTCTCTCTCGTTCGTTGTCCGACCAACCAAGATGTGGTGCAACAAGTGATGCCACCTCTGGCGCAACTCGCCGAGTGGAACGTCGATCTAGCAATCGTGATCGCGTACGTCGGGTGAGAATGTCATCAAGGGATGTCGCCATCTCGTGGGTGGCAGCAAAGACTGCTTCGCCCCTGAGATAAGGAAGTCCAGGTACGAGTTCGTCTGCAAGCGTGGAGTCTGTCGCGATGAGTTCTCTCACCAGCACAGCATCGCTTCCGTAGCGCCCATCGAGGTGCTGATCGACGACTGTGGATTGCTGCCGCTTTCCCGTTGCACCGCGCAGCGATAGTCGTTTGGTGCGACACGTTTTCTTTTGACCAAGAAGTTCGCACGCTTCATCAACGGCATCTTCGGCCATCTCGCGGTAGGTGGTTAGTTTTCCACCGGTCACGGTGATGACGCCAGAATCGGACGTGAAGACTTTGTGACGACGACTGAGGTCGGCGGTGCGGCCTGCCTTTTTTGATGAATCATCTGTTTTGACAAGTGGTCGCAACCCGGACCACACGGCGGTGACATCCTCAATGGTGACATTCGTTGTGACGCTTGCGTTCAGTGCGGCAAGAACGTATTCAATGTCGTCTTTTGTGCACTGTGGGTCGTTCACGGGACCTTTGTAATCGGTGTCTGTTGTCCCGATGTACGTGAACTTGTAGGTGCCGTCACCATTAGAAATCCAGGGCACAACAAACAAGCTTCGACGATCTTTTGGAACGGGAATGACAACTGCAATGTCGTTGCGGACTTTTTCCCACGGCACAGTGAGGTGAACGCCTTTTGCGGGACGAATGGTGTCGGGATGCACATTTTCGTCGAGTGACCGAATGTCGTCGGCCCACACGCCCGTCGCACTAATGACGCACTTGGTGCGAACGGTGAAACTCTCTCCCGTGACGGTGTCTGTCATGGTGACGTTGTGCGATGTGCGCGATGGGGAGTTCAACGAATCAACACGGCAACGGTTTGCAATGGCGGCACCGTGATCGGCGGCAGTTTTCAGAACTGTTAAACACAGACGCGCATCGTCTGCTTCGGCGTCGTAGTACAAATAGGCAGACGCCAGCTTGCGACGTTCCATTGTGGGTAGGTGCGCAAAGGCTTTCTTTGCACTGAGGCGGCGGTGAAGACGACCAATGCGCCAACCACCAGTGAGGTCGTACATCCACATTGCAGATCCGAGTGCTCGCGAAATTTTTCGTGAGACAACTCCATCTTTCGTGAGGATGGGGATCATAAAGGGGAGGACGTGCACTAAATGTGGCGCGTTACGACGAAGACGCTTGCGTTCGCGAAGTGCTTCGTAAACAAGCCGAACATCACCTTGCTGTAGGTAGCGAAGTCCGCCGTGAATGAGTTTGGACGATTTTGACGATGTTCCCGATGCAAAGTCGTCTCGTTCCACGAGGCCCACGGAAAAACCACGGGAGGCGGCATCTAGTGCCACGCCGGCCCCGGTGATGCCCCCGCCGATAACGAGGATGTCGAATTCCTCCGACCGAAGCCGGGAAAGAGAGTCAGCGCGGGAGAAAGTAGAACGTGGCATCGCCCGAGAGCCTAGGTGGGCGCCTATTCAGCGCAAGAAGGGGTTCAAAAATTCCTTATTTGCAATAGTTGCAAATTTGCATTGATTGCGAATAAGATGACAGCCATGCGGACACCTGAAGAACTCACCACTGCGTTTCGTGCAGCTGGCCTAAAGGTAACCCCGCAGCGCCAACTGTTATTCCGCCTCATGCACGGAAACTGTGCGCACCCCACTGCAGACGCACTTTTTGCCACCGCGTCGCAGATCATGCCGGGCATCTCGTTGCGCACGGTGTACCAAACTCTCAACGACCTCACCTCGATGGGGGAGTTGCAATCAATCGATGTCGGATCTGGATCAGCTCGTTTCGATCCAAATGTGTCCGACCACCACCACGCCGTCTGTGACGACTGCGGCGCGGTTCACGATGTCTATGTTCAACAAGCGCCTGAGTTGCGCGGACTTCAAGGGTTCACGGTTGCCGATGCACGCATCGTCTATCGCGGCCGTTGTGCCGACTGCTCATCACTTGTTGCTCACAGATAAACCCACCCACACCAAACCGAAAGGACCCGGTCATGCCAAGCCTGAAGGGCACCAAGACCCACGAGAACCTGTTGGAGGCGTTTGCTGGCGAGAGCCAAGCAAATCGTCGTTACCTCTGGTTCGCACAAAAAGCAGACGTTGAGGGTTACCCCGACGCAGCAGCATTGTTCCGTTCCGTCGCAGAAGGCGAAACCGGACACGCACACGGACACCTTGAATACATCGCAGAAGTTGGCGACCCAGCTTCCGGCGAGCCAATCGGCGAGACCGAAGCAAACTTCAAGGCTTCTATTGCAGGTGAAACCTACGAGTACACCCAGATGTACCCAGGCTTTGCAAAGACTGCACGTGATGAAGGATTCGACGAAATCGCCGACTGGTTTGAGACGCTTGCACGCGCCGAGAAGAGCCACGCAGGTCGTTTCGGCGAAGGCCTTGCAGCACTCTAAAGAAGTGCTTGTGCCCACGCGGCACATCTGATTCACAATAAATGGGTGGCTGCTGACGTTGTTGGCAGTCACCCATTTGCGTGAAGACCCCTATCCACCAGTTTTGACAGAGCAAGAACAATGACAATTACCTACGATCCAAAGCATCCGAATTATCTCGACGAGGCCGATGTCCGCGACGAACTCACGCGCGTCTACGACCTGTGTCACGGATGCCGTCTGTGCTTTAAGTTCTGCTCTTCATTCCCCACTCTTTTTAGTTACGTCGACCAGCATGAAGATCAAGATGCAGGTCGCTTAACCCCAGAACAACAAGACCAAGTTGCTGATGAATGCTTCCAATGCAAGTTGTGTTACGTGAACTGCCCATACATTCCTGAACTGCACGAATGGGCTCTCGATTTTCCTCGCCTTATGTTGCGACATGATGCAATGCGTCGCGCGAATGGCCAAGTGTCCTTGCGCAAGCGCATCACCACGCAAGCGATGGGCCATACCGATGCGCTTGGAAAGCTTGCGTCATCTGTTTCCACCGTTTCGAACTTGGTCATTGGCGCAAAGCCAGGCTCGCTCGTCCGTAAGGCAGTAGAGAAAACGGCTGGCGTGTCGTCTGTTCGTTTGTTGCCGCCGTACGCAAAGCAACGCTTCAGCACATGGTTTAAGAAGCGCGCCACTCCAGTACTGGGCAAGAAGAAGCAGGGTTCGGTTGCCTTGTTCCCAACGTGTCTCGTGGAATACCAGCAGCCAGGTATTGGTCACGACCTGGTCAAGGTGTACGAACGAAATGGAGTGGAGTGCTCACTTGTTGATGGCGCTGGATGCTGTGGTGCTCCGTACCTGCACAGCGGTGACATGGACAACTTCATTAAGGTTGCTGCAAAACAAGTGAAGGTTCTTGCAGCAGCGATTCGTGGCGGCAAAGACATTGTTGTTCCACAACCAACATGTGGCTACATCTTGAAAAAAGATTATGTCGATTACGTTGGCGGTCCCGACGCAGAACTCGTTGCGAAGCACACCTTCGATTCGTCTGAATATCTCATGAATCTGCACAAGGCCGAAGGAACTGAACTTGACACCGAGTTCACCGGCGAGATTGCAGAGTCCATCTCGTATCACATTCCGTGTCACTTGAAAGCCCAGAACATTGGTTTGCGCAGTCGTGACATCATGAAGTTGACGGGCGCGAAGATCAAACTTGTTGATCAGTGCTCCGGTATCGACGGCATGTGGGGTTTCAAAGCTGGCAACGAGCAGTACTCAGTTCCAGTGGCCAAGAAGTTGGCCGAAAAAGTGGAGGCAGCAGATAGTGCAGTTGTTGCAGGTGACTGTCACCTTGCAAACACCGCGATTATCGAACAAACCGGACGTACAGCAATGCATCCATTGCAGGTTGTTGCGCGTGCGTACGGCATACCAGAAGAACCAACCAAGTAATTCACAGAGGAAACATGAGCACCATGACCCCTACCCGCAAACTTTCCCTTTCAGACATCGCAGACTTGCGCGCCTACGAGCGTGAACGTGACGAGTTTCGCGCACGCATGATTGAAGTGAAGCGTCGCCGTCGTGTTGCGCTCGGAACTTTGATCACAGTCATGTTTGAAAATCGCGACACCATGCGACTTCAAATTCAGGAAATGGTGCGCGTAGAAAAAGTGATGACTGATGAAGGCGTCATGGAAGAGTTGAAGGCCTACAACCCGATGATTCCAGAGCCAGGCCAGTTGTGTGCCACTTTGTTCTTGGAGTTGACATCTGATGAGCAAGTGCGCGAATGGTTACCAAAGTTGGCGGGGCTTGAGAACAGCATCAGTTTGTTGCTGTCAGATGGGTCCCGTATCAAGGGCGAGATCGACGCTCAGCACGCAGCTGGGTTAACGCGAGACGATGTCACCGCTGCGGTGCATTACCTCACCTTCAACTTCACCCCCGAGCAGGTCAAGGTGTTTGAGGCCGGAGACGTCACCCTTGAATGCAGCCAGTCGAACTACTTGGAAGCTGCGGCACTCAGCTCCACCACCAAGACCGAGCTCCTCACCGACCTTCTCCCATAAGGCTCTGCGGTCCGCCTAGGGCGGATTAGACATCTGTGACACCCGACACATACGATGCAGCCAAGGGGGCGACCCCGGCATCGAGGGGGGAATCCGATGTCAGCTGTAGAAATCACATGGAGACAACGCGGGGCCTGCAATGGCCTAGACCCTGCAGTGTTTTTCCCAGATTCAGAAGAGAGCGCAGAAGAAGCCAAAGCCATCTGTGACATGTGCTCTGTTCGACTGTCGTGCCTTGAGCATGCATTGGCCATGCGCGAGCGAGACGGCGTCTGGGGTGGCATGACCGAGAGAGAAAGACGAAGAATCATTCGTCAACGACGTCGCTCGGCGTAGATACTTAATGCATGTCTCATTCCGAAGAGTTCGTTGGCTGGCCAACGTTGCTGGCACAACTCATCGAACATCGCGACCTCGGGTCTGATCAAGCCGAAGCGGCCATCACTGAAATCTTGAACGGTGTTGCAACACCGTCTCAGATGACGGCGTTCATTGTTGCGTTACGCGCCAAAGGTGAAACAGCAGACGAGCTTGAAGGAATGTTGCGTGCAGTTCGCGCCGCAGGAAATCGAGTTGCGTTGTCATCAGACGTTGCATCGCGCACCATGGACATTGTTGGAACTGGCGGCGACAAGAGCAATTCCGTCAACGTGTCCACGATGTCGGCACTTGTTGTATCGGCCGCTGGAGTACCGGTGTGTAAACACGGAAACCGTGCTGCATCATCGAAGTGCGGGTCTGCAGACTTGTTGGAAATCGCTGGCGTTGCAATTGAGCTTGATCCCATTGGAGTGCAAGCCTGTGTGGAAGAAGTCGGTTTCGGTTTTTGTTTAGCTGCACGTTTTCATCCGGCGTTTCGTTACACCGGCCCATCGCGCCGAGAGATTGGAATTCCCACAGCGTTCAACTTGTTGGGGCCAATGGCGAACCCCGCACCCATTTCGCACATGTTGGTGGGTGTTGCGCTTCCGAACATGATGGACCGAATGGCAGAAGCATTGTCAACACGCGGAATCAACAACGCTTGGGTCGTGCATGGTCACGGCGGTCTGGATGAACTTGCTGTTAGCGGACCAAACGTTGTGTACGAGTTACGCAATGGTTCTGTGCGCCAGTTTGAAGTGAATCCTGCTGAGTACGGCATTACTCCATCAACATTGGCCGACATCCGCGGTGGCGAAGCGTCAGACAACCTTGCAATCTTGGAAAAGACATTTGCCGGTGAGCATGGTGCGGTACGGGACATTGTGTTGCTGAATGCTGGCTGTGCGTTGCACATCGCAGGTGTTGCAGAAAATGTTTCCGCGGGTATCGCACGCGCTGCCGAGATGATTGATTCTGGTGCAGCATCGGCAAAGTTGGCAGAAGTGGTTCGTGTGTCTCAACGTGAACGTGAGCGAATGGAAGCGCAACCATGATTGTTCGAGTTCCCGCAACATCGGCAAACCTCGGTCCCGGATTTGATGTGATGGGTCTTGCGTTGACGTTGTATGCAGAGATTGGCATCGTCGGCGTCGATGCAGCACCAGATGGTGCACACGATGCAGAGGACACTCATCCTGCACAAGTGGCATTCATTCGCGCGGGTGGCATTGGGCGTGTATGGGTGAAGAACTCCATTCCGATGGGTCGCGGAATGGGATTCAGCGGCGCAGTTCGAGTTGGCGGGATTGTGGCGGCAGAAGTGCAACGTGATGGAGCCTCATGGAATCGAGAAACATCGGCAGCGCTCGCGCTAGGTACCGAACTCGAAGGTCATGCAGACAACGTGGCACCGTCGTTGTACGGCGGCGTTGTCATTGCAAGCGAGGGCACTGTTGTTCCTGTTCGTATGGCGTTCGATCCGGTGTTTGTCATGTGGGTCCCAGAATTCACTACATCCACGAACGAATCGCGTGGAAAAATTGGGCCATCCATCAACTTGTCCGATGCAGTGTTCAACATTGCTCGCACCGCCATGTTTGTTGCCGCGCTACAAACGGGTGACATCTCCATTTTGCGAGAGGCAACTCAAGATCGCATCCACCAAGGAATTCGTTTGGCCGCATCGCCGCCATGTGCTGCAGCGTTGCAGGCTGGTCTTGACGCAGGCGCTTGGTGTGGGTGGCTCTCTGGGTCTGGGCCTACCGTGGCATTGATGTGTGATCCGGCCAGCGCCGATGCAGTGGCGGCAGCTCTTCCTCCAGACGGGCATTCAAAGCTGTTGAAGTTAGACACCGCTGGGGCCGTGGTTCTCTGACAAAACCCTGTTACACCCGTTCGTCAGAGTGGTGTGTATGGAAGCCAACCAGCAACAGCCAACTCCCGAGTCGCAGCCTGTTCTCATGATCTCGTGCGACACGTGCATCATGAGAAACACCGATGCATGTGGGGACTGCATGATGAGTGTTTTGTGCGATTCAGAGGAATCTGGGGCCGTGGTCCTCAATTTGCAAGAACTTCGTGACATTCGCCTGCTCGCTCAGGCAGGTTTGGTGCCTACGCTTCGGCACCGTGCCGTCGGTTAGTCGAGTCCCCAAGAATCCAAAGGTTGTCGCTCCCGACGCGCCGTCTGGCGTCCGCTATCTCACGCAACTTCGCACTCTTGGTCTCGACGCTGGTCTCGATGCAATAGGTGTCGCACCCGCCGGAGTCATGACACGAGCGCGTGAGCAGTTGCAAGACCGTGAAGATCGGCATCTCACCAACGGACTGAAATTCACATTCCTTCGGCCTGACCGTTCCACTCATCCAGCGTTATTGGTGGAGGGTGCGCGCACTGTCATCGTGGGCCTGCGGTCGTACGCCTATGACGATCCGATCAATGTCGCAACTGGTCGTTTGCACGCTCGCATCGCGCGTTACGCATGGGAAGACCACTATGGCGAATTAAAGGCGTCACTATCGGTTGTGGCAGCACAACTTCGACGCGATGGTCATCGCGCCACGGTGTTCGCCGACGACAACTCCATTGTTGATCGTGAAATTGCATGGCTAGCGGGGCTTGGTTGGTACGGCCGCAATGCGAACTTGTTGGTACCGGGCAAAGGCAGCATGTTCGTGATCGGGTGCATTGTGACGACTGCAGACTTGCCACTTGGTGAAGAAGTTCCCGATGGATGCGGAACATGTTCTCGTTGTCAGCCGGCATGTCCCACCGCGGCCATTGTGGAACCAGGCGTCATTGATGCCAACCGATGCTTGTCGTGGTTATTGCAGAAGCCTGGCGTCTTCGATGCGCGTTATCGAGAAGCACTCGACGATCGCATTTACGGATGCGATGAATGTCAAGTGGTGTGTCCTCCGACGAAAAAATTCGGAACGCAACCAGCACCGACATCTGTTCAAACACATGTTGATGTGTTGCATTTGCTCTCGCTCGACAACAATGCCCTCGATGCTTCGTGTGACCGGTGGTATGTGGCAGACCGCGACATGACATGGGTGCGTCGAAATCTGTTGATTGTTCTCGGAAATCGAGGTAATCCAACACACGAAGACACCGTTGAGACCATTCGGCGGTATCTCTCTCACGAAAGAGAAGAACTTCGTGCCCATGCAGTGTGGGCCGCGGGCCGGCTTGGATTGGTTCATCTTCTTCACCAAGACGATCCATCACCAATAGTTGTCACTGAACTAGAAAATCTGCCACCCTTACGGGGCGACTTATGAAGCACCTTCTCGTCACCAATGATTATCCACCCAAAATTGGTGGTATTCAGTCGCTGTTGTGGGAGTGGTGGCGGCGACTTCCGTCTGATTCTTTTGCGGTGTTAACAAGCCCACACGCAGGGGCAGAACAGTTCGATGCATCAGAGCCATATCGCATCGTGAGAACAAAAGAACCAGTGCTCTTGCCGCATCCGTGGATGATTCAACGTATTAATTCATTGGTGAAAGAAGTCGGCGCAGACTTTGTTGTGTTAGATCCTGCATTGCCGCTCGGACTTGTTGGACCTGCATTGTCTGTTCCCTACATGGTGGTCTTGCATGGTGCTGAAGTCACGGTGCCTGGTCGACTGCCGATATCGAAACAGGTTCTTGGACATGTGTTGCGCGGAGCAGAACATGTCATTGCGGCTGGTGGGTATCCGTCACGCGAAGGAAATCACGCAGCTGGTCGGGAATTAACCACCACCGTTGTACCGCCAGGCGTTGATACCACTCGGTTTGTTCCCTTGTCTCCTGTACAGCGAGTTGCGGCCCGTGCAAAGTTTGGTTTTGCCGACAACGATGAAATTGTTCTTGGCATTAGTCGACTTGTTCCGCGAAAAGGTTTTGACACTGTCATCAAAGCCGTTGCTCAACTTGCACCTCATCGGCCACATCTTCGTCTCGTTATCGCAAGTACTGGCCGAGATGAAGAGCGCCTCAAGAAGTTGGCCCATGAGTTATCGGCACCTGTCACGTTTCTCGGACGAGTTTCTCACGACGATCTGCCAGAGTTGTACGGATGCGCTGATGTGTTCTCAATGATGTGTCGCAATCGGTGGGGCGGACTCGAACAAGAAGGGTTCGGGATCGTTTTCGTGGAGGCGGCGTCGTGCGGAGTTCCTCAAATTGCGGGGGATAGTGGTGGAGCAGCAGAAGCCGTTGAAGATGGTGTCAC
Organism: Ilumatobacteraceae bacterium; assembly: GCA_044233525.1. Lineage (GTDB taxonomy): Bacteria > Actinomycetota > Acidimicrobiia > Acidimicrobiales > Ilumatobacteraceae > UBA2093. Next base: position 13,507 of record JBIIJW010000006.1, read on the forward strand.
CGGCTTTGTGATGAAAGACCCCACAGATGCGTCTGGCCTCGCGGCACGACTTGTGCGAATTCTCGATAACCCCGAACTACAAGAATCCATGTCTCGTGCATCGAGGGCGCGCGCTGAAAGTGAATTCAATTACGACGTTTTGGCTCGCCGTTTGGGTGAAGTGTTGAAAGTTCAGACACAATGAAAGACGTGAAGGGCGCATCAATTCTTCGAGCAAATGAATTTCTGACGGGTTTGTTTGTTGTCACCGCAGTGCTGGCTGTCATTCTTTTTGAGAATCCGTGGAAGTTCATTGCAGCTGCAGTTGCGCTGGCAAGTTTTTCGCTTGGAGTCGTGGTGTTCTTATGGGGATATTGGACCGCTGTGCAACGCAGTCGCTACCACAACATCGCGGTTGCCTCCATGTACTTCCTCACGGACAACTGTGCGCCGAAAGCTCTCGCACGCCGCATGAATGTTCTCTTGGCTATTCAAGTCGTCGCCTCCATCGTCACTGCCCTCATGCGCTCGTCTACCGATGGAAAACCAGGCAGCACCTTGGCCTTTGGCATCCTTGTCCCAGTCCTCGGCCTTGGGATGAACGGTTTATGGGCGGCGCTACACGGAGAGTTTTCGCCTCGAAATCAAGGATTGTCGTCAGAGGTTCCACCTCAGGGCGCTTCCAGCGGGCAAGATGATGGTCATGACTGATCGCGCTGCGCAGACCACCCTCATCAACGCTCCAGTTCAACGGTGCGTTGACATTGTGCTCGATTTCGAGCGCTACCCCGAATGGGCAAAGGACGTAAAAGAAGCAACGGTTCGTGCACGCGATGCCGAAGGACGCATCTCGCAAGTGGAGTACCGCGCGTCGGCTCTTGGCCGTAGCACGCACTACACACTTGAATACGACTACTCCGAAGCGCCGTCGCGGTTGTCGTGGCACCTGGTGGAAGGCGACATCATGCGCGCCTTGAACGGTGCGTATTCATTTGTTGAAGTCGACAACGGAACGCAAGTCTTTTATGAACTCGATATTGAACTTGTCGTGCCATTGCCCGGATTTGTGAAGCGTCGTGCAGAAGCACGCATTCTCATTGAAGCGGTGAAAGAACTGAAGGCACGCGCAGAGTCGTGAATCACGTCGGCATCGATGTCGGCGGCACAAAATGTCACGGAGTTCTGATTGACGGTGACGGTGCGCTTCTCGCCGAATGCAGGTATCCCACTCCACACTCTGATGGTCTCATCACTTTGTTGGAGTCAATGTTTCGTGAACTAGGTGGCGAAACAACGCTCGGCATTGGCGTGCCGGGGCTCATCTCTCCAGATGGTGTCATTCATGCGTCCCCCAATCTTGTTGGTGCACGTGATGTCCCCGTTGGGCCAGAGTTACGACAGAGAACAGGTGTTGCGGTTCATGTTGAAAACGACGCTACGTCGGCGGCATTTGCTGAATGGCGCGTCGGCGCAGCGGCAGGAGCTCGCGACGCAATCATGGTGACTCTGGGAACTGGTATTGGTGGCGGCATTGTGATGGGTGGAGAACTTCACCGTGGCGCGCATGGGTTCGCCGGAGAGATTGGCCACATGGTGGTGGAACGCAACGGCGTTGCATGTCCGTGCGGTTTACGCGGTTGTTGGGAGCGATACGCATCCGGGTCGGCGTTGCGTCACCTCAGTGGTGGCATGAGTGGTGAAGAAGTGTTCCGCAAGTTTTACGAAGGAGACAGCGCAGCACACTCTTTGGTGAATGAATTCGCTCAATGGATCGCCATCGGACTTGCAAGCCTCACCAATATTTGTGATCCGGAAGTCATAGTTCTCGGTGGCGGTGTAATTGAATCTTTTGCGGGCGACTTATCTTTGATTGAGAACTATCTCTCACAATCGTTGTACTCATCTGCTGCGAGACCGCACCCACGTTTGTCGGCGGCCACTCTTGGTGAACGAGCTGGCGCAATTGGTGCGGCATTGTTGGTGGCAGAGAATGTGTAATTACTCGGCGGCTGAGTCGGCCCAGTGACGCGAACGTTCGACTGCTCGTAGCCATTGGCCGTGTTGGCCAGATTGCTCTTCTGGCTCAAAGCGACGGTCAAGCGTCCACATCGAAGAAATCTCGTCCGTCGAAGCCCACACACCTTCGGCCAGCCCCGCGAGGTATGCAGCACCTAATGCTGTTGTTTCATGGTCGGTGGGGCGAAGCACTGGGACTCGAAGCTCGTTTGATTGACGCTGCAGCATTGCATCCATGACGGATGCACCACCATCGACGCGAAGTTCGTTGAGGGTGACGCCACCGGCTGCGGTCATTGCATCGATGGCGTCGCGCGTTTGAAACACCATGGCGTCGACAACGGCTCGTGCAATATGCGCGCGAGTTGTGCCCCGAGTAATTCCCACAATCGTTCCGCGCGCATATGGATCCCACCACGGACTTCCCAATCCAGTGAATGCGGGAACAACAAACACCCCACCCGAGTCGGGAACAGATTCTGCAAGTGGCCCAACCTCGGACGACGAAGAAATGATGCCGAGTCCGTCTCGCAACCATTGCACTGCGGCGCCAGTGACAAAGACGGCGCCTTCCAATGCATAGACAGGTGCGCCGTTACCTAAGTCCCAAGCAACTGTTGTCAACATGCCATCTGTTGGCGCAGGGCAAGTTGTTCCAACGTTCAACAAGATGAAACTTCCCGTTCCGTACGTATTCTTGGCCATTCCCGGGGCGGTGCACACCTGACCAAAGAGTGCAGATTGCTGGTCGCCTGCAATTCCTGAAATAGGAATGTTGTCGGGAACGCCAGGAATGTTGGAGGTGACTCCGTAGCGAGCACTCGATGGTTGAACATCGGCCAAGGCATTGACGGGAACGTTGAGAAGTGAGCACATGTCGTTGCTCCAGGTCATTGAACGAATATCGAACAACATTGTTCTGCTTGCGTTACTGGGGTCGGTGACGAACGATGCGCCATTCGTCAGTTTCCACACCAGCCATGTATCGATTGTGCCGATTCGTAAATGTTCAACAGGTGGATGTTCGTGGTGCTGAAGTAGCCATGCTGCTTTGGTGCCAGAGAAATAAGGGTCCAGCACAAGTCCGGTGGTATGACGAACTGTTTCAAGGTGTGGAAGAAGGTCCTCACATGCTGTCGCAGTGCGACGGTCTTGCCAGACGATGGCACGAGAGATTGGTTGGCCAGTTCGTGCATCCCACGCAACGACAGTCTCGCGTTGATTAGTGATCCCGATTGCTGCAATCGGTTGATTTATCTTCGAGACAACGTCAGCGAGGGTGTGTGCCATCGCCTCCCAGATTTCATTTGCGTCGTGCTCTACCCAACCCGGTTGAGGGAAGTACTGGGGAAATTCACGGTACGACGAGAACGATGGAGTGCCGTCATCAAAGACGGCACGCGTACGAACTCCAGTTGTGCCGGCATCAAGTGCGAGTACAACGGTCATGTCTGCCTCCTACGACGACTGTGCAATGAGTTGAATGAGTTGCTGTTGAATCCCTGGCTGTGCGCACAGGACTTGTGCGGGAGTCACGTCTTGTCCCGCATAGTTCGTGATGAGTGCACCTGCTTCGGTTGCAATTACTTGGCCTGCCACGAGATCCCACGAGTGAAGATGTTCTTCAAAGTAGGCGTCGTATCGCCCACTCGCAACGAAGCACAAGTCAATCGCTGCTGCACCGAACCGTCGAATGTCGCGAATATGTGTGACCATCTGTGCCACTCGTTGCGCATGCTTGGTGCGCTCGTGGACTCTGTAGCTGAATCCGGTGCACACCAACGCGTCGCTGAGTTCGGTGTTGTCCCGAACATGAATCGGCTGGCCATTTAGAAAAGCTCCCGTCCCACGACACGCTGTGTACATCTCGCCGAGTGCGGGGGCGTAGACAACACCGATGAGAGGTCCGTGTTCATCGACGGCACCAATCGACACGGCCCACATCGGAATATCAAAGTAAAAGTTTGATGTTCCATCAATTGGGTCGATGTGCCACGTAATGCCGGAGGAGCTTGGTTGGCTAGCGCCCTCTTCGCCAATAATTCCATCATGTGGTCGATGCAAGGCGAGTCCCGCAGTGATGAGTTCTTCGCTGGCTTTGTCGTACTGCGTCACCATGTCTGTAGGAGATGACTTTGTTGTTGCGGAAACATCGCCACTTTTGCGACCTCGCAACGCCATGTTGCCAGCAGAACGGGCCAACTTTTCGGCAATAGCCAGAAGCTCGCTCTGCATGGTCATCTCGGATTCCGGTCTGACAACTCTTTCCACTCTCCGAGAGCACGAAGGACAAGGACCGCAACAATTGCTGTACCACCGGCGCTGACAACTGATCCAATCAAGATGCCAAGCCCGAGTGGAAGCCCGCAGTTGCCGTCGCACTGAACGTCGACCAATGAATAGCCAATCAATCCACCTGCAAGGCCTCCAATGAGAATGGAGATGAAAGCCATGGCTCGTGCGGCAGTAGACGGAAGAGCAGAAAGGGAATCGGAAGAATCTGGCACGTACTCATCGTAGGCGCGAGGTTCAGTTCCTGAACTAGCGTCCGAGGAAGATTGTCATGTTCCGTTCCATCCTCCACATCGATATGAACGCGTTCTACGTGTCCGTGGAGTTACGACGTCGCCCCGAGTTGCGCGGAAAACCCGTGGTGGTGGGTGGCACCGGCGGACGTGGGGTGGTGTCGGCGGCGTCGTATGAAGCGCGTCGGTTTGGGGTCCATTCCGCGTTGTCGTCGGCTGTAGCGAGGCGTTTATGTCCCGATGCCATCTTCATCCATCCCGACATGGAGCACTATCTCGAAGTCAGTCGACATCTACAAGAAATTTTTGAAACGTTTACACCTTTAGTGGAACAGATTTCAGTGGACGAAGCATTTCTCGACGTCACGGGAGCAGGTTCATTGATTGGTGATGCACAAGAGGTTGCTCGACAGTTGCGCGAGAAGGTGATGAGCGATACCGAACTGCCATGCACGGTCGGCATTGCTCCGAACAAGTTCATTGCGAAGATGGCATCTGAATTTGCAAAGCCCCGTGCGCGCCCAGATGGAATTGAACCGGGTTTTGGCATTTATGAAGTACGACCCGGAGATGAACTTGCATTTCTGCATCCACTTCCTGTGAGCAGTTTGTGGGGAGTTGGCCCAAAAACATTGGCGCGATTAGACACATTGGGAATTCACACCATCGGAGATGTCGCCGTGATGGATGTCGACACGTTGTGCGGTGCCATTGGAGATGCTCATGGTCGCCACTTACATGAACTATCCCATGGTCGCGATGAACGTCATGTTGAGCCAGAGCGACACGCAAAGTCCATCGGACACGAAGAGACTTTCTCGAGAGACATCTCAGATGCCGACGAACTTAAGTCGCATCTCGTGCGCCTGTGTGATGCAGTTGCAAAGCGTACTCGTGATGCCGGCGTAGCAGCAGGAACTGTCATGTTGAAGGTGAAGTTTGCCTCGTTTGAATCGGTGACGCGATCGATCACTCCGTCTATTCCTCTCACCACAGGTCCATCCATGGTGGCCGCACTTGAGCCATTGCTCGCCACTCTCGATATCTCGCAGGGGGTGCGACTGTTGGGTGTTCATGCGCAAAAGTTGTCAGAAGAACGTGCGGCAGCACTCACATTGTTTGACATGGCGGGGGATGGAGAGGCATCGCTGGCCGACATTGAGGAACAATGGATGCCTGCAAGTCGTGCGGTTGATTCCATTGTGGAGAAGTTCGGTGATGGCGTTATTGGGCCCGCTAGTTCGCTAGATCGTCACCGTCCTGGCACCCATCGGTTCGGTGTGCCAGATGCCCCAGGTGACTAAAGCGAGACTTTTTCACGGCCAAGGAAGAAAAACCTGTCCTTCTGAATTGTGTTCTGCAGTGCGGGGTGCGAAAATCAAGCCGTGCCTTTGTCAGATGATGAACAGCGAATCCTTCGCGAAATAGAAGATCAACTCAGCGCTGACGAGAAGTTTGCTTCGGCAGTGTCATCGTCGGGTCTGTATCGCCACTCCGCTCGCAGCGTGTGGTGGTCACTCGTGGGAATGGTGGTGTGTCTCATTGGCATCGTCGTCACACTCCAAATTCACTACTTGGC
>JBIIJW010000123.1:0-5125 GCA_044233525.1 Ilumatobacteraceae bacterium
GAACAATCTTGCGGTCTGCCGAAGACATTGGCTCCAACATCCGTGCCGAGCCGGTTTCCTTCACTTCGTCTGCCACCTTGGTGGCAAAGCGGCTGAGGGCTTCGCGACGACGCTCGCGGTATCCCGCAATATCGATGCGCAAGCGGGAATCCTGGTCGCCCAAGCGGCGCTGGCTTGCGACGCGAGTGAGATCTTGAATGGCCAACAATGTTGCGCCGCCAGGGCCCACCATGAGACCAAGTTCAGTGCCATCGACACGAACTTCAATCTCTCCATCCTCACGATGAACAGACACAGTGCCCTTTGTCCCGAACGCTTCAACAAGTCCGGAGAGGAACTCAGATGCTGCTTGCCCAACAACGGCGGGGTCAACGTCTACCTTCTCGCGGGGCGGGCGTGGCTCGCGCTCTGGGCGGTCATTGCGTGGACGGTCGTTGCGTGGACGTGGCTCGCGGCGTTCGCCATTTTTTTCCTTGTCACGGCGTGGACGACGCTCGGTCTTGCCGCGCGGGGTGCTTGGCTTCACACGTGCACGAACTCGAGCTTCGCCTCGCGTGCGACCAAACAAGCCTTGCTTTGGTTCTTCAATGACTTCGAATTCAGCTTCGTCTTCTGCAACTCCCAATTGATCGAGTGCTGCTTCTTTGGCTTCTTCGAGTGTGTCGCCAGTTGTTTCTACCCATTCCATGGGATCCTCATTTCCTTCTGTGCGCTGAATGCGCGACTACTTGTTTCGCTTGCTGGGTGGGACGGGGCGGTTCGGGCGACCACTTGGAGTTGGTCGGTTCTTACCTGGAGTCACACGCTTGCTCTGAATAGGAGCAGGTGCTTGCGATGGTTCATTCTTCTGCTTGCTGGATTTAGCGTCGTCGCCAATTTCGCGCGCCTTCTCGCCAGCTTGCTGAGCTTCACGGCCAAGGCCGCCTTCGCCATAGAAACGACGAGTGATGTAGCCCTGCTGAACGATGCGAACCACGGCCTGAACGCCGTAATAGAACACCAAACCAGTGGGCAAGAAGACTTGAAACAGCGCGAACGCAACGGGCAGGTACTGCATGATCTTTGCCTGCGTCGGCGACATGGTGGCGCTTGTTGTGCGGCTGGCCACCATGCGCTGCTGAATGAAGAACAGTCCGCCCAGCGCAATGATCAAGAGGGCATAGGGAATTCCGCGAACAAAATCGTCGCCCATGGCTTTCGCCGGGCTAATGGCCAAGTCGAGGCCAAACGACAACATCTCGCTTTTGCCGTCAAGCGACTGATACAACGCCGAATCTGTCGCAATGTGCTTCGGGTTGAACGTTCCATCTGAACCGATACGGCCAAGGCCATTCAGCACCTGGAACATGATGATGAACACCGGCATCTGAGCCAGCAGTGGCAAACAAGAGGCCAGCGGGTTCACCTTGTGCGCCTGATAGAGCTTCATCATCTCTTCGTTGAGCTTCTGGCGATCACCCTTGTACTGGTTCTGCAGTTTCTTCATCTCAGGCTGAAGGCGCTGCATCTCCAACATTCCCTTTGTGCTCTTCAAAGTGAGGGGGGTGATGAGAAGCATGATGGCCACAGCCACCATGCCGATGGCAATGGCGTAGTTGCTTACCCACGCATAAAAGGTGTCAATTAACCAAGCGGCGGCTCTGAACATAAGTCAGCCTTTCTTACACGCGCCCTTTCGGCGCAGGAACTGGGTCGACCCCGGAGGGGCCGAAGGGACGACAACGGGACAGACGGCGAATGGTGAGCCATAAGCCCCGCCCGGACCCATGGGTTTCAATGGCTTCCACTGCATAGTGCGAGCAGGAGGGCCAAAAACGACAAGGGGAGGGCCGACCCTCACGGGCCACCTGATAAAAGCGAATGGCACGCAACATGGCCCGTTGTGCCCGTGAGAACTCTGGGTGCACATGGGTGTCGTTGCAGGAATGCGTTGCGGTCATGGGCGCTGCCCTTCAACGCACTTTGCGAGCAATCGATCGACGTGTGTGCCGAGCTCGTCAAAGGAATACCCAGCGGCCCGTGGGGATGCGCCGAATACATACACGCCAGGAACCATGGCGGCCTCGCGGTTTTTCACTAATTCACGAAGTTGACGGCGCAAGCGGTTTCGGCGCACAGCAGACCCATACGAGCGGCCCAAGGCATAGCCAACCTGGGGAACGGACAACGAAGCGTCAGCAAACATGGTGCAGGACAATGGGCCAGAACGAACATGTGCCCCCTTCTGGCGAACCTGAAGGAAAGCGGCTCGGCTCTGAATTCGGCCGATCAAGCGCTGAGGCGGTGACGGCCCTTGGCGCGACGTGACTTGAGAATCGCGCGACCTGCGCGGGTGCTCATACGTGCACGGAAGCCATGCTTGCGGGCCTTGCGTCGATTGTTTGGTTGAAAGGTGCGCTTCATGGCGCCTCCTATGGGACAAGCTCCGGGGTGGAGCGCGGCGGTCTATGTGGCTTTCCTGTGCCAGCGGCACGAGACGAGAGCAAACGACAGGCTAACGCCCGCCGATGCCACTATGGCAACGTTTGGAGCAGAACTATCCGCCAGAACCCCTTGGCGCCAAGCAGCCAGGCCTCTCATCGGTTCTCAATTTGGAGTATCCACAGGCTCTGACTACGGTCACTTTCCCACCTGCATACAGGTGGAACGTCATCCACACCCTGTGGATTTCGTTGTGGACGACGCTTGAGGAGGCACAAGATGAGTAACCACGAAGCAGTGTGGAACGCAACTGCGCAATTGTTAAAAGCACAAGTCTCCGAAGGAGTCTGGTACTCCACATTCAACGACGTTGTTGCAACAGCGAGTGATGATGATTCACTCCGCCTTCAAGTTCCGAATGCTCACGTGCGTGATCGCATTGTGACGCGTTATCGCCCTCTCGTCATTGATGCCCTCGATGAGATTGGTGAGAGCGATCGCGAACTCATTATTGAAATCTCCGACGTTGCGTTAGTTGATGACTCCTCATCACAAACCGAGACATTGGCGTCCCCCGAAGAAGTCATAAACACCAACACCAGCAAGGGAAATGCGGTGGGTTTGAACCCTCGCTACACCTTCGACAACTTCGTGAAAGGCGCGTCGAACCAGTTCGCTCTCGCTGCTGCGTTGCGCGTTGCAGAGACTCCTGCTCGCTCGTACAACCCGTTGTTCATTTACGGTTCTGCCGGTCTTGGAAAGACACACCTCTTGCAAGCAATCGGTTGGTACGTACACGCGCACTATGCCCACTACGAAGTGCGATACGTCTCCACGGAAACATTCTTGAATGAATATGTCGATGCCATTCGTACAAACACGACTGCTGCGTTCAAGCGCCGCTATCGAGACGTTGATGTTTTGCTCATTGACGACATCCAGTTCATGGAAGGAAAAGAGGGTCTCCAGGAGGAGTTTTTCCACACCTTCAACAGCCTCCACGGTGCCAACAAACAGATCGTTATCTCGTCCGACCGGATGCCAGACGCCATCCCAACCCTCGAAGATCGCCTCCGTGGCCGCTTCCGATGGGGCCTCATTACCGATATTCAGCCACCAGACCTTGAAACCCGCCTCGCCATCTTGCGAAATAAGGCCGAGCGTGACAACACCCCGTTGCCGGCCGACGTTCTGGAGTTCATCGCCAGCAACATCACCTCGAACATTCGTGAACTAGAGGGCGCGCTCATCCGTGTCACCGCCTATGCCAACCTCACCCGTGAACCCGCCACGGTGCAAATGGCCGAGCAACAATTGGCAGACCTCCTCACTGCGACCGCGCCAAAGCACCGCACAGACGAAGAAATGCTGACCGAAATTGCCGGATACCTCGGATTCTCGGTGGAAGCCCTGAAGGGTAAGTCCCGCCAACGCCCACTGGTCTCTGCCCGCCAAATCGCCATGTACGTCTTCCGCGACATGACCGAGTTGAGCTATCCAGCCATTGCCCGTCTCTTCGGCGGCCGCGATCACACCACCGTCATCCACGCCGTGGACAAGACCCAACGCCTGATGCGTGAAGACAAAGCCACCTTCGACCAAGTCACCGACATCATCGGTCGAATTAAGAACTCCTAGGCCTGTGAATCTCGTGGGGACGACACTGTGGGCGCCATGTGGGCAACGGGGGACAACTTCGCTGTCGTCCACACCCAACGAAATTCCATTCGTGAAACATGTGCATACACACACCTCGGTGTACACATGCCGTTTTCAAACAACACAAGGGCTGCAGGCCACTCGTCCACAATCCACAGCACCTATTACAACCATTAAGTACATACACATCCTCACGGCTTCGGTAATCGCACCGTCCTACACTGAGGAAACGTTCACAAAGGGCAGAGCATGAAGTTCAAAAGCGAACAGGGAATTCTGGCTGAGTCACTCGGTGCACTCGCTCGAGTTGCAACGTCGAAGAATGCGGGCACCCCGGCACTTGCTGGCGTCAAAATGATTCTCACGGGAGACACACTCGTTGCGTCAAGCACTAGTCAAGATCTGTCGTTGCAATTCACCATTCCCGTTGCGGGGGACACCGACGGTCAAGGACTTGTCAGTGCGCGAACCCTGAACGACATCATTCGCGTGATGCCATCTGGAAAAATCACAGTTGAGTTCGCCGGCGATAACGCAACGGTTACTGCGCAACGATCACAGTTCACCATTCCCACAATGAATGCGATTGAATTCCCGCGAACACCAGCACCAACTGGTGAGCCGGTCACGTTGTCTTCATCGGTTTTGAAAGCAGCTCTTGAACAAGTCGTTCTTGCAGCAAGCAACGAAACACACAAACTTCATTTGTCCGCCGTCATGATGACATCAACAGAGAACGGTTTACGTTTGGTTGCAACAGACGGTTATCGCTTAGCAATGCGCGATGTTCCTGGAACAAGCGGCCTCTCTAGCGATACGTTTTTGATTCCGAAGCAAGCGTTTGCCGAACTACAACGCCTTCTCGACATCTCCGACGAGATCATTATTCGATTCAACGACTTCGATGCAACGTTCCAGTCACAAACAATGACCCTGGCAACAAAACTCATTAATGCTGAGTATCCGCCGTACATGAACATCATTCCGAAGAACAACACCAACGAGGCAATTGTTAATCGTGAAGAACTACTGGCCGCACTTCGTC
>JBIIJW010000007.1:0-19232 GCA_044233525.1 Ilumatobacteraceae bacterium
GGAAACATGAAGGGCGCCCTCATGAAGCTGGGGCAAATGGCCAGCTACCTCGATGACGGGCTTCCCGAACCACTACGACTTGCACTGTCGCAATTGCAATCCAACGCGCCGCCGATGAGTATTGACTTAGTCCATCAAGAGATCAAGCGAGAACTTGGCAGTTCGGTGCGCGACTTGTTTGTTGAGTTTGATGATGAGCCCATCGCTGCGGCTTCCATCGGGCAAGTGCATCGAGCCATTCTTCGCACACCACAGGGAGAGCGCGCTGTTGCAGTAAAGGTGCAGTACCCCGGAGTTGCCGAAGCGATCGATGCAGACATTCGCACCGCCGACCTATTGGGAACATTGTTGGCATTTGGATTCAAGAGTTTGAATCCAGAGGACATGGTGGCCGAAATCAAAGATCGCTTGCGGGAAGAACTTGATTACAAGAAAGAGGCAGAGAACCAACAAGTCTTTGCAGACTTCTACAAGGGGCATCCCTTCATTCACGTTCCGGAAGTTCTGCACAACTACTCCACGTCTCGAATTCTCATCACGGAGCTGGTGAGCGGCTCATCGTTTGCCGAGGTTCTCACATGGCCACAAGAACAACGCGACATGGCGGGTGAAGCAATCTTTCGATTTGTCTTCCGCAGTTTGTATCGATTCCGTGCATTCAACGGAGATCCACATCCTGGCAACTACATCTTTCATAAAGATGGCAAAGTCACCTTCCTTGACTTTGGCTTAATTAAGCACTTCACCGTGGACGAAATGAACATGTTCCAATCAATGGTGACAGCAGCTGTGCTTGACAACGACATGGAGACCTACAGGCGCGTGATTGAAGATGCGGGCATGTTCCAGAAAGACGCACCATTCTCCACCGAAGAAGCAGGCGATTACTTTGCGCACTTCTACGAACCGGTTCGCGAATCTAAAGAAATGACATGGACCACTGGGTACGCAACATCAATTGTTCGTCATACGTTTGACAGAACATCTCCCATTGCTCAATACGCAACGGTTCCCCGCAGTTTTGTGTTTATTCAGCGCATCAACCTTGGTTTGTACGCCTTACTCGGTCAACTTGGAGCAAGCGGAAACTTCCGACGCATCAGTGAAGAATTATGGCCAATGACAAACGCTGCGCCTTCAACACCAATGGGTGAACTTGAAGCCGAATGGCTTGCCCATCGCGACTAAAGAACTGCTTCGAAATCGAGGCCGATGTCGAGAATGGGTGACGAGTGAGTTAGCCCACCAACACTGATGAAATGAACACCGGTCTCTGCCACTGAATAAGCATTATCCAATGTGAGTCCACCACTTGCCTCCAACAAGACCTCGCGACCACTTGCCTTTTCATGTGCAGCACTAATGACAACTGCTTCTTTCATCATCACTGGTGGCATGTTGTCTAATAGAACAACGTCTGCGCCGGCATTGAGCGCCACACGTAACTGATCCAACGTGTCAACTTCAATTTCAATGGGCAGTGAATTTGCCAATGCGCGAACTTTTGAAAACGCTTCCTCTACTCCCCCAGCAGCTGCAATGTGATTGTCCTTCACAAGTGCTGCATCACTGAGACTCATCCGATGGTTTTGTCCCCCGCCACAACGAACCGCGTACTTCTCAAGGCTGCGCAAACCGGGCGTCGTTTTTCGAGTGTCACGAATAACTGCCCCAGTTCCAGCAACAGCGTCAACCCACTTAGATGTTGCGGTTGCGATGCCAGAGAGATGACACAACAGATTCAACGCGGTGCGTTCAGCCGTGAGCATGTATTGAGTGGGGGCCTCAACACGAGCAATGACGTCACCCTTCTTCACACGATCACCATCGTGTTTCACATGCTGAAAAGCGCTTGCAGAAACTCCGCACACCATCTCAACAACTGCTGCAGCAACATCAAGGCCAGCAATGCATCCAGCGGCGCGAGAGCCAAATGTGACCACGCTGCGTTGTTCAACTGGCACAGTTGCAACGGACGTGACGTCAATTCCGCCTGCAAGGTCTTCGCTCACCGTGTCACGAATAACCTTCGCGACATAATCCGGATCAAGTTTTTGTGCCTGGAGTCGTTGACGAGCCCCTGCCGACAAGTCATGCAGTTCCATCACTTCACCTCCACGTGGCCATCCACGATGCGACAGGTTAGGTGACGCAGCCATGCATCAGACGGAGCATCAAAATCGGTACGGCGATGGCATCCACGACTCTCTTCGCGCGTCCGTGCTGCTTCAACAACGGCCATGGCAATGGTCAACATGTTGGTGGCCTCAAACGCTTTTCGAGTTGGCACCACGTTCTGGGATGCATTCGACGCAAGCGTGTTCAAAATTCGTGCCGCAGCAGATAGCCCATCTGGCGTTCGTAACACACCCACATAACGTGACATTGCGGAGCGGAGCGCGGCTCGGTGATACGAATCAATCAACTCGCCGTCGACATCATCGTTTGTTTTCACTGCCTTATCCGGAAGTTCCCAACTCAATGCGCGGCCAACTCGCGTACCCGCAACAACGCCTTCGGTCAAACTGTTTGATGCCAGTCGGTTTGCACCATGCACTCCTGTACATGCGGCTTCACCAACAACAAAGAGACCAAGCAATGAGGTTTCACCATTCAACGTTGCCTTCACTCCGCCACACACGTAGTGGGCCGCAGGAGCAACAGGAATCAATTCTCGTTGCGGGTCGATTCCCACTGCACGGCAAGAACTAGTGATTGAAGGAAATCTCTCTTCAAAGTTTTCAATTCGACGTGCATCCAAATACACATGATCACCAACACCCGCTGGCGATTCAGACATGCGCTGACTAATTGCAGAAGCCACCACATCTCGAGGCGCCAAATCTTCTTGTGGGTGCACACCCTTCATGACGCGCTGGCCCGCAGCGTCGAGCAAAATGGCCCCTTCACCGCGCACCGCTTCACTAATCAACGCTTGTTGTCCCGTGGCGTCCGGGCCACACCACAAGACCGTGGGATGAAACTGAATGAATTCCAATCCTTGCGCTTCCACACCAGCGCGTAAGGCAAGTGCGATCCCGTCACCTGTCACCGCAGGTGGATTTGATGTTGATGCGTACACCTGGCCATAGCCACCCGTTGCAATAATGACGGCTCGCGCATGCACAACGCCAACACTTTGCACATCCCCCGATTGATCGAGCATCGCAACCTTCACACCGGTCGCAGCACGTTGCCCGTTTGCCGTTTCCCCAACTACAACATCGAGCGCGAACGCACGCTCAACGACATGAACGCCGGCAAGCCGAACTGATTCGTCGAGTGTTCGCTGTACTTCAGCCCCCGATTGATCCCCGCCAGCATGCACGATGCGTCGATGCGAATGTCCACCTTCGCGAGTGAGGGCAATTTCACCGGTGACATCGCTGGGGTCGAACGCTGCTCCCAACTCCATGAGATAGCGAATCGCCGTGGGGGCTTCACGCACCAATGTTCGCACGGCGTCTTCGTCACACAGTCCTGCGCCAGCCTCCAACGTGTCTGACACATGATTCTCGAGTGAGTCATTGGGATCGAGCACCGCTGCGAGTCCACCCTGAGCCCAGTTAGTGCTTCCCGCATCAAGAGTGTCTTTCGTAACAAGCACAACTTCGCGCACTGGACGTAATGCCAATGCAGCAGAGAGCCCTGCAGCGCCAGACCCAAGAATGACAACGTCTGTTTCAACAGTCCACGTTGGTTCTGGGGCCGCTAAGGCGCGTGGGACGTGATTATTCGCCGACACGAGAAGGAGTACCGATTGCAATCATTCGTTCAACAGATTGACGCGCACGGTCTGCAACATCACGAGGCACATCAACAACATCGGTGCCATGCAACAACGCATGCTCAAGTTTCTCAGGCGTAATCATTTTCATGTACTTACACACTGCAGCACGATTGACCGGCTGGAAGTCTGTTGTCACATTGACCTTGCGTAGTTGGTGAATCATTCCAGTTTCAGTTGCAACCAGAACTTTCTTGGCCTTCGTTGTACGGGCAGCGTCCAACATTCCACCAGTGGACAAAATGTGCGTCCGCTCTTTTGGCACGACACCCTCTGACGCCAAATACAACGCACTTGTTGCACAACCACATTCCGGATGCACAAAGAGTTCTGCTTCTGGCTCTGCGGCCACCATGGCTTTTAATTCAGACCCGTTAATGCCAGCATGCACATGACACTCACCCATCCAGATGTGCATGTTGTTTCGCTTTGTCATCCGCTGAACATGTGCGCCCAAGAATTGGTCTGGGCAAAACAGAATCTCTGTGTCGGCTGGAATTGATTGCACTACTTCCACCGCATTTGAACTCGTGCAACAAATATCTGTTTCAGCCTTCACGGCTGCGGTGGTATTGACATAGCTGACGACAACGGCTCCGGGGTGTTGTGCTTTCCATTCGCGAAGTTGATCTGCGGTAATGGTGTCGGCCAGCGAACAGCCTGCACGCTCATCGGGAATGATGATTGTCTTGTCGTATGACAAAATCTTGGCGGTCTCGGCCATGAAGTGCACGCCGCAGAAAATGATGGTGGATTGCGGAACGCTTGCAGCAATTCGAGACAGCGCCAGCGAGTCACCAACATGGTGAGCAACATCTTGAATCTCAGGCACTTGATAGTTGTGCGCAAGGATGACTGCGTCTTTTTCTTCCGCAAGAGCGCGAATACGTGAAGACCACTGTGGATCGAGAGTTGATGTCACGCGAAAAAGGCTAGGCGCGAATTTCTCTATTTGCGCCTTTGTGAAAATCCACACATGCACACTTCACCTTGTGAAGAGTTGCACATTGCAGAGACTGTCTTTACTCCGTTGGTGCAGGGAGATTAATGGGAGGGTCGAACCAGAAATTCGAGATGGCGTCAGCTAGCGAACCAGTTGCAGATCCTGGGTCGGTCACCACATCGTCTGGTTGGTCTGCAAAGCGCAACACACTTGCAACTCCGTGGTCTGCCACAACAACAACCAAACGAACACGACGACGAAGTGCGTGCTCGCTTGGTGCACCCTCGACCGAGCCATCTGGCCCCAAGGGCGCCGCCCATCCAGTGGTCACAATGGCTGCTGCATCAAACATGCGAGCCAATGCGCTTGATGGAGAATCCAAGAGCTCATACACATCTGGATGCTGAGCAAGTGAACACAAATTGGGTTGTGATGCTGGGCGATCTGCACAATTGATGCCGTACAGACGTGCACCTGGCAATTCAAAGGTGTCCAGTAATTCATGGAGTTTGTTTTCCACTCCTTGTGCAATATCCATGATGTCGGCAAGAACGACGGGTGGCTGTGGCATGTCTTCATTCATGCCGCAATGTGCGCAACGCTACGAGGTGACGGGAAGTGATGTTTGAACGTAGTCAGACAATGTTCGTGCAGCCTTCGCAACAACAGCGCCGTACTTTGCACCAGGGTTTCGAGTCATTCGCTCAAGTGGCCCCGACACAGAGAATGCAGCAACGATCTCGCCATGCACATTTGTAATTGGTGAACTGACCGATGCAACACCCTTCACTCGTTCTTCCACCGAGTCAATCCAGCCAGCTGCAGATGTCTTGGCGCCGGACAGCGCTTTCCCCGCTGAACCGCGTGTGAGCGGAAACAGTGCACCCTCGGGGACTATCCATCGCAGTCCATTCGGTGACTCCAAGGAGATGACGCACCGTCGACCATCAGTTTCCGGGACAAACACTTGAACACTCTCACCTGTTTTGTCACGAACTTCAGTAGCGACTTCGCGGGCGCGTTCAAGAAACGGAAACTGCACCGCGGCGGCCCGGCCTAAACCAGCAAGAGTTGGACCAACGCAATACAGACCGGCATCATTTCGACGAACAGCCCCATGGTGTTCAAGCGCAGACAACAAGCGATGGCAGGTGGCACGGGGAATGCCCGTTACTTCAACGGTTTCATTGAGAGAAAGCGGACGTGTGACGAGTGCGTTCATCACAAGAAACGCTTTGTCAAGAACTCCGACCCCTGATACGCTGTCCATTGTGTGGGAAGCATATCCCATATATTGAGACAACGCACACTGCGTTTCCGAAAGGATCCACATGTCGACACCATTAACACTCCCCCAGAAAGTGTGGGACCAACACGTTGTTCACCGCGCAGATGGTGAAGCAGACCTCCTCTATATCGACTTGCACCTAGTGCATGAAGTCACCAGTCCACAAGCATTCGACGGACTTCGCTTAACTGGCCGACCATTACGTCGCCCCGACCTCACGATTGCAACTGAAGACCACAACGTTCCAACAGCAGACATTCATCTTCCGATTGCCGATCCCATCTCGGCGCGCCAAGTGCAAGTACTGCGCGACAACGCAAAGGAATTCGGTTTCACTCACTTCCCCATGGGAAATGATCGTCAAGGAATTGTGCACGTCATTGGACCAGAGCAAGGCCGCACACTTCCTGGCATGACCATTGTGTGTGGAGACAGCCACACCGCAACACACGGAGCTTTCGGTGCACTTGCGTTTGGCATCGGCACCAGCGAAGTAGAGCATGTGCTCGCAACACAAACACTGCCGCAATCACGACCAAAGTGGATGTCTGTCACTGTTGATGGAGACATTCCTGAAGGTGTCACCGCAAAAGACATCATTCTTGCCATCATCGGCAAGATTGGTACCGGCGGCGGAATCGGACATGTTATTGAATATCGCGGTTCTGCTATTCGTGCGCTTTCCATGGAAGGCCGCATGACGGTCTGCAACATGAGCATCGAAGCTGGCGCAAAAGCAGGCTTGATTGCGCCAGACGAAATCACGTTTGAATACCTCAAGGGTCGCGAGCACGCACCAAAGGGTGCTGATTGGGATGCCGCAGTCGCCGCATGGAAAGAGCTGAAGACCGATGACGGTGCGAACTGGGACAAGGAAGTATTCATTGATGCTTCAACCCTGACGCCATACGTCAGCTGGGGAACCAACCCAGCACAGGTGCTTCCTATTGATGGCGTGATTCCATCTCCAGCAGATGCAGGCGATGACACCGCTGCAGACACCATCCAACGCGCACTTGATTACATGGGTCTCACGCCTGGTACCAACATGCGCGATGTTCCAGTGGACACCGTGTTCATTGGTTCGTGCACCAACGGGCGCATCGAAGACATTCGTGCTGCTGCTGCAGTGCTGAAGGGACGCAAAGTCACCGTGAAGCGCGCAATGGTGGTGCCTGGTAGCCATGCTGTTCGCGCGCAAGCAATTGCTGAAGGACTCGACAAGATTCTGATTGAAGCAGGAGTGGACTTCCGTGAGCCCGGTTGCAGTATGTGCCTTGCGATGAACCCCGACAAGCTTGCACCCGGCGAACGCGCCGCCAGTACAAGCAACAGAAACTTTGAAGGACGTCAAGGTCGAGGTGGACGCACCCACCTTGTGTCCCCTGCCGTTGCAGCAGCAACCGCTGTTGCTGGACACTTCGCAAGCCCAGGAGATTTGAAATGAAATCTGTACGCGTACTCACCGGTCGTGGTGTTCCCCTGAAGCGAAGCGACGTTGACACCGACCAAATCATTCCTGCCGATTGGTTAAAGCGCGTAGAGCGCACTGGGTTCGAAGCAGGCCTGTTCAGCACGTGGCGAGACGATCGCAACTTCGTGTTGAACGACGAGCGCTTTGCCGGCGCAAGCATCTTGATTGCTGGCCCAAGCTTTGGTGTTGGTTCCTCTCGCGAACATGCGGTGTGGGCAATTCAGCAATACGGTTTTGATGCAGTGATTGCACCAAGTTTCAGCGACATCTTCCGCAACAACTGCACGAAGAATGGCCTGGCTCCAGTTGTGTTGCCATTGTCATCAGTGGAGAAGTTGTGGGAACTGGTGGAGACAAATCCTGCAACAGAAATCACCGTTGACATGGAACGCCTCTTGGTGGAAGTGCCATCTGCAGGATTCAGCGAATCGTTCCCCATGGACGCACCAACGCAGCACCGTTTCTTGAACGGTCTTGATGACATCGGCATCACGTTGACCCACGCCGACAAGATCAGTGAATTTGAAAAATCACGCCCAGCGTGGTTAGCGAAGTAGAGATTCTTCCCCGTCTTCTTTCACAAAAGGCCAAAGGTCTTTATTGGCTTCCAATAAATGGTCCAACCGATCTGCAAGCCCTGTTGCTCGGCGAATGTTTGTGGACGCTGCATACATCAATATTTCTTGCGTTGCCACCACCGTCAGATGGGGTTTAGCCCGCGTGATGCCCGTGTACACCAATTCGCGCGTGACGATACGTGAGGGCTGTAGCGGCAACACGACAACTGTATGTGCGTATTCACTTCCCTGGCTTTTGTGAATCGTTAAGGCATGAACTGTTTCCACTGGCGGCAGTTTTGTGACCGGAATTCGGCGTAGTCCATCTTCACCCAAGAAAACAGCAAACCGCTGTTGATTGCTGTCCTGACAAATAACGCCGATATCGCCGTTCGATAGGTCATTGACGTAATCGTTGACGAGGACCATGACCGGGCGTCCTACGTACCACTGCCCTTTCGCGCGCGTTCCAAGTTTGCGATCGATAGTTGTGTTCCAACCAGCGACTCCAAACTTTCCACGCCTATGCGCACAGATGAGTTGTAGTTGTCCTCGAAGATCTAACAATTTCAGCATGTCCTCGTCGGACGTGGCCGTTAGTGCTGCATCACAGACTTCACGCGCATGATCCAGAACAATCTTTGCAGTGTGACTTAAACCTTGTGGATCGTCAATTGGGTTCACCCAGGTGAAGCGGGGTAGATCTTTGCCCTCTGCATCTACACCGATTGGATACTCACGATTTAACGACTGCAGCAGCGCATCGTGATCGTTTTTATTAATGGAATCGCTCAACACTGCAACTGGAGAACCTTCATGGAATCGAAATTTTCCTCGCATGTGATTCACAAACGATGGCCCCATCTCCGATGCTAAGCAGATATCTGCAAGGACACTTCCAGACTCAACGCTGGCCAACTGATCCTTATCCCCAACAAGAATCAGAGTGGCGTCTGGTTTCAGTGCTTCAAGCAAATGCATCATCATTGACAACGGCATCATTGAGACTTCGTCAACGATCATGACGTCAACATCCAACTGATCGTCTGCATTCTTTCTAAATTGACGTCGGCTTGATGGGTTATATTTCAACAACTTGTGCACGGTGCTCTTTGGGAGATTGGCGATGCGAGTTCGCACTTCTTCGGAGATCAACGGTGAAATCTTGGGATTCTTGAGTGCATTCTCAAGTGCAAACCTCATTCTCTTAGCCGCCAAACCTGTCGGTGCAGCTAGTGAAATGGAGTCCTCGCCGTTTGCAGGCTGAGACAAATGTTCAATAAGAATCTCAGCAATTGATGTAGTTTTTCCAGAGCCCGGGCCCCCTGTAATGACCTTCAATTTCCCCTTCAACAACATGTCGTGAAGGCGAGTAGCCACATAAGACTCTTCCAAAAATGCATTCTCGGCATACAGAGCACGATCATCGAGCACAAATGGAGCTCTGCAAGCGTCTGGAGTCTGCGTCACCAAAAGCGGATGCCCACGTAACTCGCTTAACCACTCATCGACTGAGTGAAGCCATGAATCAACTTCGGCTTCTACATTCTGATCCCATTTTGCAAGTTCTTCGACGCGAACACATGAATTACCCGTTGATGGGTTCTCCAAAACAATCGCCAAAGCTGCACACACCCAGGGGTGGGTCTCTGCCGATACACCATGTAGTTCCATGATCAATCTGGCACTAACAACAGAGTCCTTTGAAAGAAGACCAACAGAGATATACGAATCCAGTGACTGAGGAACCGCCAAAGATTTTGCAAGGGTTCTCATGATGCCACCGCCTCTCGAGAGAACAACTCTGACAATGCAGACCAGATGCCAGCTGGCGCATCCCATGTGAAGATTCCGTGACGGTCTTCTCCTTGAATGGGTGTCTCCTCACCCACCATTCCACGAACGAAAAAGTAAGCAAATCCAGCAATTGCCGCGTCGGCGTCAATATCGGGTCGCGCCCAGCGCAGGAATCGATAGACACTGACTCCATAGATCAGTGCCTGAAGTGGATAGTCATGATGCCCCATCTCTTCCAACATGGAATCACGCGAGTACCCATCAATCATCGTGTCAACACCATCTCTGTCAAGACGGTTTGTCTTGTAGTCGGTAACGAAAAACTTTTGTTCGTCGCCGATATGAACTCGGAGCAGAGCGTCAATAGAACCGTTCATTAAGCCAACTAGTTGAGTGTTAAATGTCTGTTCCACGCCGTTGAGGTACTCCATCAAGATGTCCTCCGTCCGACCGGCTTCAATCAGCGCTTTCTTTACCACTCGGCCAATTTCTGACACCGTGACTTTTGCATCACTATTAGCCAGACCCATCTCAAACCCAAGTTCGTCAAGTCGATTCTCTCGCGAGAAGTCACGCAGACATCTAGATCCAAGTTGGCCCCCTAGTGGAGTCTCTAACGACAAAACGACTCCGTCAATTATCTCCTCACGGTGCACTGCTAGGGAACCGACAACAACCTCGTTAACGACGCGCTTCACTTCACTACGAATGTCGTCGGCCGCAAAATCAATCAACTCGTACACCTTGTGCATGACGGTTCCGAAATATGTTCCGCCCGGAACACGGCCCATCGGCATCGCCGAAACACCTGCGTCTACGGATTCATCTGAATAACCAGAACGAATAGTGATGATGTCATCGTCGTCACCTGATCCACCACCAGTTGATTCAACCTCAGCAACCGGAGAGCTGGATTGTCCGCGCTGGTTTTTTGTTATTCCACTGAACGACAAACGACGGTACGTGGTGTCAACAACGCGTTTGATTTCGGCTGCAGTTAATTCGACGTCAGTATTCGTTATCTCTGAATAAGACGTCAATGGCGGAAGCTGCTGATACGACAAGACTTCAACACATTCCCCATCGTTAACTTCCGCAACACGCTCGAGAACCGGATCAGTTAAACGCTCACCATTTCCGTGGGCGTACATGAGACTGACATGATGCTTTGCTCGAGTCATCGCAACATAGAACAGACGCTTCTTTTCGCCTACTTCTTCGTTCTTGCGAACCGACTTGCCCGTTGAGTCTTCGGCATTCAGAATCCAGCCAACGTCAATAGTTCGATTTCTTTGTGAACCACCCAAAGAAGCAGTGGCGTGGAATACCGGTGCGGATTGGATTCCTCTGCGTCCCTCCACTTTCCACAAATCAGCGACAACGACAACTGGAAATTCGAGACCCTTTGACGCATGAACGGTCATGATTTGTACGGCGTCGCGGTCGCTCTCCACCCTACGACTCACAGTTTCGGCGGTGGCTTCAACCTTTACCAAGCGGTCAAAACCTTCAAGGACAGCGTCTGCCGTACAGCCTTTCCCTCGTGTCTCTGCATGAAGTAATTCAATAACGTGCGCAAAGTCTGTCTCTCGACGCTCCCCGTCTCGACCAGCAACAAGCCTGCTAAGAACTTCTGGAATTCGACGAAGTTCATGCGCCAAAGCATTGATGCCTTTTCTGCGGAGGATGGTGGCCCACTCAAATACCTTTTGACCGTAGATTGCCAGATCTTTTTCTGAAATTGATCCGACGTCTACCAATTGAGCGCCGAGAAATACCGTTGCAGCTGCGAGCCTCAACGCTGACTCATCACCTGGCATGGCCATTGCCCTCAGCAATCGCCGCATGTCAGAGGCCATCACGCCGACCATAACGCTTTCGGTACCCGAACTCACCGCAGGTACGTCCAGGCGACGAAGCGCAGATTCAATCTTGCTTCCGTTTGCACGACTAGTGACAAGCACGCAGACCTCCTGGGGACGTAACGCGCGGGATTTTTCACCGTCTTGAATCTTTAGATTCTGCAACAAGTCAAGGACACGAACTGCGGCTGGATACGTCACAGACGGCGCTCTGGTCTGTTCCCCGATATTAACGATCGACAACGACGGAAAATCTCCGATGCTGCTCTCGGGTGCACCGTCTCGCGCAGAAACCGTGAGATATGAGATTCCGTCTCCAAAGGTCTCACCATCAAAGACTGCATTAAGAGCTTTGATCAACCGAGCGTCACTTCTCCAGTTTCGTGTCAACGTCTGAACTTTGTCTTCGTCTCGGTGAGAAAGATACGCCTCAACATCAGCACCACGGAATCGATAGATGGCCTGCTTGGGGTCGCCGACCGTCACTAGCTTTCGTTCTGTCTCGCTTGCATCAAACGCAGCCCTAAAGATCTCCCACTGCAACTGATCGGTGTCTTGTGCTTCATCAATGATTGCAATTTTGAATCGCGTTCTGAACGCATCGGCGACCGCAGCATCACCGTGGGGACCCAATACATCTGCTGTTCTCAGCAACAGGTCATTGAAAGTTGGATCACCTCGAGTGATTTCAGTAATTCGCGAGACACAAGTTCGAACCATATGACGAGTTTGTGCGCCAAAGTCGGGAGAGGATGCATCACCAGATTCATCGATTGTGCCGTTGACGAGCAGCAATGATCGAGGTGATGACAACGATTCGGAGACCACGCTGACTAGACGGCTGGAAAAACTCTTGACATCAGTGATGTTTTTAGCCCCATTCTTAATGACGTATGAAATCACCACTGAGTTCACCACATTCTGAATCAGATCCTTGATGTCTGCGTCAGTACGACCCTCACCCACAACTGGCAAACCAGCCATTGACATCACACGAGAGCAAACAGAGTGAATTGTGGAAATAGTCGCAGAATCGAACTCGCGAATTGCACGATCAAGACGCTCTGCGTGTGCCACACGATTCGGACCATTGAGTGCTTTTGCCAAGACGTCGTTGTTGGCGATGTTGTTATCTCGAAGTGACTTCTCGAGGGATAACAATTGCCGGCGGATTCGGTCGCGAAGTTCGGCTGCAGCATTTCGAGTAAAAGTAGTGACCAAAATTTCCGATATTCGAAGCTCGGGCTGCGTAGCGAGAAGGAGCGATACCGCGCCAGCAACTGAATATGTCTTGCCGCTCCCCGCACTTGCTTCAACGGTTAACCCGTTTTCAATGATGGAATCAACAAGAGAAAACTCAGGAACTTCAATTGGTGTTGTACTCATTTCACCAACCTCCATCCCCCCGTTGAACCGTGTTTCACAGGTATCGCCTTCGTTGCGTCAAAAAGCGCGGAATAGAACATGGCCATTCGATTACTTTCATCTCTATAGACAGTGCCGAAATCAGGAGACGCCCCATAAACAATTAGTTCTTTGGAATTTGGATATGTGTAGTCGCCGGCCACAAACTCATCAAACTCATCTTCGGCCAATTCCAGACGTTCGCTGTCGCTGAGATTGCTGACCCCGTACAGCGCTTGCGCTGCTTTTCCGAACAGTGGGCAGGCAATTGATCGACCAATTGGTTCTACGGACAATAAAGCTGCAATCTTCTCCAGGGCTACTTCTTGGGTAATTGACTCATCAATCTCTATCTTTCTCTTCGTCGTTGATTTGCCGTTACCAGAAAGATGAAACATAAGCACGGAGTCAAGGGATTTCCCATCAGCGATGAGGGCGAGGGCCCGAACAATCATTCGCGCATAGTCGAATGCGAATGTCTTGCTAAATGAAACAAAAGAAACGGTCTTCTCAGCCGAGTGATACCCATCAATTTTGCCAACAACTGCTGGTAGTCCAGCAAGTTTGAGGTGAATATCTACTGCTTGGGCCTGCGACTGTAGATCCTTCTCGTACTTGGTGCGGTACTCCTTCACTATGGCAAGAGCAGCATTCACTTCGACGTCATCAAAGGGTGAAATTGGAAGAACATCCGCCGAATGAAGTAGCGCTGTAAAAACTTTGTCTTCAAGTTTTTGATGAAATGCATCTCGGCACAAACGCTCGACTTTTTTCCCTTCTACGAACAATGGCAGGACATTGCTGACGTCATCGGAAGTCCGTTCAGTGCGAATCTTAAGACCGAACTGTAGGAAGTGCCGTAATGGATCAAGAACGAGATCTTCAAACTGTGGAAGCGTTATTTCCTTCAGCAATTCTGGCAATGCAATCAGTTGTTTGGCGCTTGCATCGCCAGCATCCTTTTCTGACCTCACGGCCAGTCGCTCTTTTGCTGCCAACAATGCAGCTTTATCATGTGACCAAATCTTTTCCGGAACTGGCCCGTCTGACGTTTGAAAGTTTTCTGGGCTCCCCAAATGTCGCGCGTGCGAATATTCAATAGCACTTAATTTGTCGGCGTCCTCTGGTACATCGATTCCGCGGGTACGACAAAAATCTAAGAATTCACTTAATGGGGTTATCAATGGGACTGGCTTATTGTTCTTGATGCTTCGTCCAGTACAGGTGACGATGAACCTTTGTTCTGCAGACATCAAGGCATCTAAGAACACTCGCCGCGACTCGATTTTTGGATCACCATCGCCCAACATTGGTGTGGCTGCAATTAAGTCATCCCCTTCCGGTTCACCCATCGGAAGTGTTCCATCGTCGAATCCGACAACGCACACAACTTTGAACGGTACTGTTCGAAGTGGCACAAATGATGTTGCAGTAATTGACCCACTTCTCAGCGGAAGACGACCTGATGAAGCAGTTAACTCGCCGGCTACATATTCGGCAAACTCTGCGAACGGCACGGTCTGTTTTGCCGAAAAATCTTTTTCGTTCAAACTTTGACTAGCGCGTTCAAATGCATTCAAGACATTCAGCACTTCATCTATTTCAGGACAAGATTCCCCACACAACGCATTTAGAGTCTTCTCGGTTTCGATACACCACTCCTCGACCGACCGACTGACTCGTGACGAATATTCAAATTCCGCAAGAACGGACAACACACCAACAAGTGTGATGAGTGCTTCAGTATCTGACGATTCCACAAATGGAATCGGTCGTACACCACCAGCCATGACTGGAGCTTCTGATCCGACTTTCATGACGGCACCCAAAAGCGACCTCTCGATTGCGTCTAACCATCCGTGCGCATTTAACTTTGGCGCAACGAGGCCGTGTTCTTCACGATGTTCGGCATCGAGACCCCATCGCAAGCGAGCGTTCTCCAAGTGTCGACCCCACACTGCGACATCTGAGGCGCTGACTGAGAAATTCTTCATAATGAGCGGCGACGTTGCGACCAGCATGAATGATTCAAGGTCAAAGCGAGAAGTGACCAACGAGAGCAAGTTGGATGCAAGGTCTGCTCCATCGTTGATGTCTTTCAATGTGCGGTCAGCCACAACTAACGGCAATTTGAAACCGCGACCCGTCTTCGAGACAACTGTCTTGTCAAACACAGCTTCCAAAATTGGTGCAGCGCTTTGAATGTCAGCACACAACACAACGACGTCGTGAGGCTGCAACTCTTTATCTTCAGAAAATGCATGGAGCAGAGCGTCGTGTAACACTTCAACCTGACGAGCCAAATTATGCGCTCGATGAATTTGCACAGATAGATCAAGTGGTTGTTCCGTCGACACGTCAACAGGCGCGCCAGAGATGCCGTGTTGTAGTTCCCTTAAGAGCGACGAGCCTTCCCCTTGAACCGATGTAGTTGTGTACTCTCCGCGCACTCCGTATGCAGCTAGCAGCAGTTCCAAATCGAACGACGACTGCATCCATGAGGGTGGAAGCCGAAGTGAAGACGCAGACAGTGGAGAGAAATTTGACGGCACGGGAAGTTCGGCCTTATTGGGCACGACACTGCTGGCCATCTCGTTCCACTTCTTACGCAAGTAGGGCGACTGATGAACGAAGATCATTTCAACATCAATCACAGTGCTGAGCGCGTCGATGATCTCCATGTTTGATGGCGAGATTGATTCAAATCCAGCAATCATGAGACGGTCTGGGATGCCAAGAACTTTCTCTCCTGCTCGCAAACGTTCACACAGTTCGGCATTCAACACTGGCCATGGAGGTGCGCCAACAATGTCACGAACGCGCTTCCATAGTTCAAATTGCCAGTGATACTTCTCAACAGACAAATCGCCAAGCGCCGCCACGCCTCGGTGCCACGAACGAATTAACTCGGGGCGTCGTGTTGCATAACGATCGAAACGCTCTGCCAAAATGCGAGCGGCGTTTAGTCGGCCGTTGTACTTCTTCTCAAGACGGACAGTTTCTGAAAAACCATCTAACGCTTGAAGTGTGGCCAAGTTAACTCGGTTTCTCTCCCAAGGGTCACTGTCCAATCCTGCTGCTTGACGCAACATGCGTTGGAGATATCCCACGTACTGAACATTGACGTTTGCAAAAATGCCATCGTTGCGACTATCCGTTGCACCAAGCGAAGTGGCCAGCAACGGGGTCAACCATGAGCGCACACCGATTGTTGGAACTACCACCAGTTGAGGCGCAAACACGTCTCGTTGATGAAGGTCTCGCTGAAGATACTGCTGAACGGGTTCAACAATGCCGTGTAGTCCATCAACAAATGAGACAGTCAGCGCCATCGAGTACCTCCGCCCACATGCCTAGGGAAATGGCATGCCAACAGAAGAATGGTACGCAATGGGTGTGACACGCCGTTTATTCGCGTCCCGCCTAGAGGAATGTAGAAAGGTCCTGGAGCCTTTTGTCGTTTGAAAACACCTCAACCGGGGCCGACAAGGGCAGGCGCAGAGCTCGCTGGATAATGCGGCACGTCGTGTGCTGGTTGTACTCAGCCAAAGTCACAGCCCAACCGTCGCGGCCAGCACGGGCAGTTCTCCCCGATCGGTGCAAGTACGCCTTCGTATCGATAGGTGGCACATAGTGAACGACACACGCCACGTCATCAATGTCGATTCCTCGAGCCGCTACGTCTGTGGCAACTAGAACTTTCAATTGATTGTCGGTGAACCGTGCGATTGCTTTTTCACGCGCGGCCTGGGAGAGATCGCCGTGAATCGCCGCGGCGTTGACGCCGAGGTCGACCAGATTGTCAGTAACCCGATCGCACAGGCGCTTCGTGTCGCAGAACACCACGGTCTTGCCGGTTGACTCCACGATTGCGGCAATCACTTTGTCTTTATCCATCTTGTGAATCGCCAAAAACAAATGGTGCATTGTTCCCACTGTGTCCGTGGGTGAATCGATAGAAACTTCTTCGGGCGACTTCATGTACCGACGAACAAGATTTCCTACTTGGCCGTCCAATGTCGCCGAGAACAACATCGTTTGATGCTCCCCTGTGACATGACGAAGCACCCATTCCACTTGTGGTGTGAATCCTTCGTCGGCCATGCGATCTGCCTCGTCCAACACCACGACTTCAACATCGGACAACGACACTTCGTCTTCCTTCATGAGGTCAATCAGACGAAGTGGTGTCGCAACAATGACGTCGACACCTTTCTTCAACGCATCAATTTGATCCTCGCGAGATGCGCCGCCGTACACAGGCAAAATCACACGATTGCATGCCTCGCCAATTGGTTGAAGAACCTCAGCCACCTGAAGCGCAAGTTCGCGTGTTGGCACCAACACCAACCCACGCGGCGCGCACACACGAGAAAACTTCGACGCACGCGACAGCATCGGTACGCCGAACGCGAGAGTCTTGCCAGAGCCAGTACGAGCTCGGCCGCACAGGTCAACACCACGAAGAGCAACGGGGATAGCTTCAGTTTGGATGGCGAAAGGTGCGGCGAATCCGGCAGCCGCAAGACCTTTATCCACCTCGGGAGGCACTCCGAGTGCCGCAAATCCCGTGGGGGTAGTAATAGGTGTGGTCATGACGGAGAACAACCGTACCTTCCACATCAGGAAATCACGGGTTATTCGCGGAGTTGTCCGAGTTTTATGGATTCACCACTGAGGGTCGACGGGACTTACCTTGCCGCGAACCTTCTCCATTGCGTAGCCGGCCTCGATGATGAGGTCCTCTCGCCATGCGTGTGCAGCAATCTGTACCCCAATCGGTGCGCCGTCGTACGACCCCATTGGGAAAGACATGGCAGGGATTCCAAGCGCCGGAATGTTCAGCATGTATCGAGCAAGTTCTGCGACCCTCAACATGGAATCTCCTCCTTCTCGATCTTGATTACGACGCATCATCGGTTCTGCGAATCCGGGTAAAACAACGAGTGGGTACGAAGTGAAGAACTCATTCCACGCACGAATGACTTGATCGCGCAGCATATGAGCTCGCATAAAACCACTACCAGAATCATCAGCAAATGCTGGGGCCCAGTCATTGAACACCTGCGACAACCCCGCGTCATTTATTGCTGGCAACATCGGGATTAATCCAAAATTTATATCGACCGATCCGAGGGTGGTCCATAACGAAAACATTTCGTCCAGCTTCGGTGGCGACACTTCTTCCACAACGTATCCAGCGTTCGACAGAATTTGGCCCGCTTCTTTCACTTTGGCGACTACCCCAGAATGGAGCCCAATCGAATCACTCGTTACTAACGCCACCCGTAGTGGATTGGCGGAACGCGGAAATTCAAGCGGCGCGGGCACCCAGAAAGGGTCGGCCCAATTGGGTTTATTCATTGCTATAAACGCAGAGTGAAGGTCTTCCATGGTTCGCGCTATCGGACCGTTGGTTGCCATATTTGCGGCGGACCATCCACGAAGAGTTGAGTTAGTACCTCCAGTCACCATGCGACCAATTGTTGGACGAAGCCCAATGACACCATTGCAATAAGCGGGCCAACGAACTGAACCTCCAACATCGTTGCCCTGGGCAACATGACAGAGTCCTGCCGCAACCGCGGCTGCAGCGCCACCGCTAGAACCTCCACACGAAATATGTTGACCGTGTGGATTAAGGGTTTCACCATGTAGTTCATTATCGGTGTGAAACCTCATTGAGAGTGCAGGCGCGTTTGTTCTCCCCACCATCGCCATTCCAGACTCCAAGAGGCCTTCAATACATGCAGCTGTCTTCGTAGACATACTCTCTGCCGTACGTCGAATTCCATTGTCATTGGCATAACCCAAATGGTCTGTATTGACTTTTGTGGTCACCGTCATTCCCACGTTCGGCGCAACAAGTTGTCCAGCGTCTATGAGACGAGCTGTCTCGCGCGCATCATCGCTTCCGTCAGCAACGATGGCGTTGATTTTTTTGTTTACGTCTTCAATTCTCTGAAGCTGCGACTCAACGACTTCACGAGCGGTGATCTTTTTATCTCGAACAAGTCGAGAGACATCACTTCCGCTCAAAAACCATGGTTGACTATTTTTGTCTGCCATCTTCCAACCTTATTCATCAAGAAGTGGATGCGAAGCCGTTGGGATCCCTCT
>JBIIJW010000125.1:0-5061 GCA_044233525.1 Ilumatobacteraceae bacterium
GGCATGTCGGCAATGTCGTCGCAGTTAATTTCCGATGTAGCGGGTAAGCGAACTGCAGAATTGGTTGACACAACTGTTGTGGAAGTGCTTCACCGAGACGATCTGGTCTTGTTGCAGTCGTAGCAATTACAGAGTGGTGTCTACGTCGGTGTTGCGTCGTGGTAACAAAGAAGACAAGTTCTGCATCTCTGGTACGCGAAGTAGTACTAACGACACCACGTAGATAACGAATCCGCCTGTCACACAGAGGAATAGTTCGGCAATTTGAGACATTCCTGATTTTGGATGGAGGAGTCGTTCAAGGCCCCACACACCGATGCCCATTAAAGAACTAGCGAGAACTGTTGGCCAGAGCATGGATGAGATTTTGCCCCATTGAATTGCTCGATAGTTCGAATGCAGCATCCATAAAACGACAACAGATGCAACCATGTATGCGATACCAAAGGACAAACCAAGGCCAAGAACACCATGGCGTTCCACGAGTACAACAGCAAGAACAATGTTGAGGGCATTCTGGAAGAGGTTCAAATAGAACGGTGTTCGCGTGTCTTCGTGAGCATAGAAACCTCGTAAACAGAAGATGTAGAGCGAGAATCCAGTGAGCCCAACGGAGAATCCAGCAAGAGCTCGCGCTGTGTTGTGTGCGGCATTGGAGTCAAAGTGGCCATGTTCTAGCAGTGCGCTAATGATTGGGTTGGCAAGGACAACCATGGCGACAGACGCTGGAATGGTGAGAATGCTGATCCAGCGAACGCCAGATGTTGTCCAGGTGGCAAAACCTGTTTTGTCGCCGGCTCGAACTCGTCGAACAAGTTCTGGCACGAACGTTGTGGCAATAGAAATGGCAAGCAATCCGTGGGGAAGCATGAAAAACGTGAAGGCCTTTGAGTAGGCATCTTGGTTTCCGCTTCCGGGCTCGGCAAGGTTCTTAATGACAATGAGTGCCACTTGATTGGTGACAACGTAGCCAAAAGTCCAGGACGACAACTTCACCATTGTTCGAACTGCGGGATGAGAGAAGTTTGGTCTGAACTTAAATGGAATCTCCGCACGCTTCAGCGCAGGAATTAGAACGAGGCCCATTGCCATGATGCCACCCGTGGCTGACATGGTGAATAAAAAGAAGAACGTTGGATCGTTGAGAACGTCATTGAGGTCTGGTGTTCCATCTCGTGTAAATGGAATGACCAAGAGCAATGTGATGGTGACGACGTTTGACAGCACGGGCGCCCAAGCAGCAGCAAAGAATTTTCGTCGCGAATTCAGTAAAGCTGAACCGATTGCTGTGAGACCGTAGAAGAAAATCTGAATTAAAAAGATGCGCGACATGGCGGTGCCGGCGCGACGAAACTCATCAGCGTCGACGAGTGGACTTGGATGAAGCGAGAAGAGCCGAAATATCAATGGAGCAGCAATGACGGCTATGACGGTGGCAACTGCCAACACAATGAGAGCCGTTGAAACAACTGTTTGAGTTGCTTCTTCATCATCGTCTTCTGCAAAGCGTGTAAAGAGAGGCACCAGGCTGGCCGCCAACAGTCCGCCAACAAGTAATTCGTAAATCGAGTTCGGCGAGTTATTCGCGCCGTCAAATGCGTCGGCGAGCGCTGTCTGGCCGATGATGACTCCAAAGACAACCACCCTCAAAAGTCCGGTGAGACGCGACATCGCTGTACCCAGCGCTACCACGAGCGTGTCTTTGAACATGAATGTCAGGTTAGGTGCTAGCCATGGTCCAGTAGAGGGTCTGGGCTCAATGACCCTATTCTCGGTCGCTCGCACTAGGTTGGAGGGTCTTATGGCACCACGCTTTGAATCTGTTCAACAAGTTCGAGACGGTCTGAAGTCCGTCAATTACCTCGCCGACGACGGCATTGCGGGTGTTGCGTTCCTCGCAGACCGATTAGGAAAGCCAATTTTGGTGGAAGGCCCTGCAGGAACAGGCAAGACACAGTTGGCAAAGAGCATCGCCGAGATGACCGGGGCTCGATTGATTCGTCTCCAGTGCTACGAAGGCTTGGACGAATCCAAGGCACTGTACGAATGGAACTACAAGAAGCAGTTGCTCCGCATTCAAGCCGACAAGAGCGCCGACTCCTGGAGTGAAATTCACGACGACATTTTCGGCTCTGAGTTCCTTCTCACGCGCCCCTTGCTCGAGGCAATCACCGCAGAAGACCCCGTTGTTCTCTTGATCGACGAAGTAGACCGCGTTGAAGTGGAAACAGAAGCTCTCTTGTTGGAAATCTTGTCTGAGTATCAGGTCTCAATTCCCGAACTCGGCACCATCACCGCCAAGCAAGTGCCAATGGTGTTCCTCACCTCCAACAACACACGTGAGTTGTCTGAAGCTTTGAAGCGCCGTTGTCTCTTCTTGCATGTGGACTATCCGCAGATGGATCGCGAGAAAGAGATTGTTCTCACCAAGGTGGAAGGCATCTCTGAGATGTTGGCAGACCAAGTGGCACGAATCGTTCGTAGCATTCGCCAGTTGGACCTCAAGAAGTCGCCATCCGTCAGTGAAACACTCGACTGGGCTCGTACGTTGGTTCTTCTCGGTATCGACCATATTGATGCAGAACAAGCCAAGGAAACCTTGCACATCTTGTTGAAGTACCAAACCGACATTGCAAAGGCCGTGAAGGAATTGTCCGTCGATTAAGTCGCCGGGTGTCGTCATGCTGGATCTACTCTCCGGTTTCATAGTTGAACTGAGAAACGCGGGACTGCCTGTGAGTCTCACGGAGAACCTCGATGCGATGACGGCTATCTCGCACATTCCATTAGAAGACCGCGAAGCGTTCAAATACGCGCTTGGGGCAACCCTCGTGAAGAATCACGCTCACTGGCGTTCATTCGAAACCGTCTTTGAGGTGTACTTCAGTTTGCGTGGGCCGGAGTACAACATCACCGATGGCGATGGCGAGGGAAGTATTGATGACTTCTTGCGCCAAATGCAAGACGCCCAAATGAAGGGTGAAGGCAACGGTGGTGCCGGTGGAATGGATCAACTCACACCAGAAGAGTTGATGCAGATCTTGATGAATGCGCTCATGAACGGAGACCAAGCCATGATGCGCGCTCTTGCTCGTCAGGCAGTGCAGCGCTTCGCTGGCATGGAACCCGGTCGACCAGTGGGCGGCACCTACTACTTGTATCGCACATTGCGCAATCTCGATTTAGACGGAATGCTCGACAAGCTGATGGATGCAAGTCGTCAACAAGTTGGTGGAGAGCTCACAAAGTTGGAAGATCGCCTCGAGCGTGACGAGTTCAATCATCGCATTGAGCAATTCAAGCAAGAAGTAGAAGCCGAAATTCGTCGTCGTTTGGTGGCCGACCGTGGCGCAGAGGCAATGGCAAAGACTCTGCGCAAGCCGCTTCCAGAAGATGTTGAGTTCATGCACGCAAGTCGCGATGAAATGCAGAACCTCAAGAAGGCATTGCAACCATTAACGCGGAAGCTGGCAGCAAAGTTGGCTCGTAAGCGACGTCATGGTCGCAAGGGCCCTCTTGATTTCCGCAACACGGTGCGTCACAGCCTTGCTTATGGTGGTGTTCCTGCGGAGCCAAAGTTCAAGTATCCGCGACCATCGAAGCCTGAGTTAATTGTTGTGGCGGATATCTCCGGCTCGGTGGCGGCGTTTGCGCGATTCACTTTGATGTTGGTGTATGCGTTGTCAAACCAATTCTCCAAGGTTCGCGCTTTTGTCTTCATCGACGGAATAGATGAAGTCACCGATTTCTTCAAAAAGACTGAAGACGTATCTGAAGCCATTCAGCGCATTAACACAGAAGCAGATGTCATTTGGGTAGACGGACACTCTGACTACGGCCATGCATTTGAGGTGTTCTGGGAAAAGTGGGGCAAGGAAATTAATCCGAAGTCCAGTGTCATTCTTCTTGGAGACGCCCGCAACAACTATCACGCTTCACAAGCGTGGGTAGTAAAGGAAATGAAGCAGAAGGCTCGCAAGGTGTATTGGTTGAATCCAGAGCCACGTTCCTACTGGAATACGGGCGACTCCATAGTTGGAGAGTACGGAACGCATACCGATGGAGTATTCGAGTGTCGCAACTTGCGCCAACTTGAAGCCTTCGTCGAGAAACTGGCCTGATTTTTCGTGACCATGACACGTCTTGTGCTGGTGCGGCACGGGGAGTCTCGCGCCACTGTTGAACGATTTCTTGGCGGCCCTCGATCTTGCACTGGGTTAACCGACTTCGGTCGCGCCCAAGCGGTTGCACTGCGTGATCGATTGATGGCTGGTCACGACGTGTCGGTCACTGCGTTGTATGCAAGTAATTTCCCACGAGCAATTGAGACTGCCAACATCGTTGCGCCAGCCATTGGGTCATTGTCTCTCTCTGTCGATTCTGGCTGGGGGGAACACGACCCAGGTCCAGACTGTGATGGAATGCAATATTCCGAGTTCGTTGAACGTTTTGGAATGCCCAAATGGGATGATTTGCACGCAAATGTTTTTCCCGGCGGAGAAACGGTGGCTCAATTTCAAGATCGCGTCATGGAAACTCTGCGTCGAACCGTACGCAACAATGAAGGTGGCACTGTACTGATTGCATGTCATGGTGGCGTGATCGACACGGTGCTTCGTCATACTTTGCATATGCACCCCGTGGGGAAGTTTGAATTGTCCACCACCAATGCGTCAATGACCGAGCTGCTGCATGTTCAAGGAACCAAGTGGAAGTTGTTGCGATACAACGATGCCGCTCATCTCAATGGTCTTGTAAAACCAGACGCACAAGGAAAGTAGTAGTGGAGCTGCCAGTCGTCATCGTGGGTGGCGGAACTGCTGGCAGTACGGTCGCGCTTCAATTGTCCACTCAAACAACGCGCCCCATCATTGTCTGCGAGCCCGGCGACGTCTCTCTGTGGGACGACGAGCCTCGGTTCTTCAATGTGTTGCAGAATCAGAATCTTGTACGACCAGAAGCCGTCAATATCCCGCGCGGGTCTGTGCCGTATCTCCAGGCTCAAGCCATTGGCGGCGGGAGTGCCATCAACGGAATGCTGCTCACTGGCGACCAACCGGC
>JBIIJW010000256.1:0-5027 GCA_044233525.1 Ilumatobacteraceae bacterium
GCGTCACTATGCACACGTGGACATGCCTGGTCACGCTGACTACATCAAGAACATGATTACCGGTGCTGCACAGGTTGATGGTGCGATTTTGGTGGTGGCTGCGACTGATGGTCCGATGCCACAAACTCGTGAGCACGTGTTGCTTGCTCGTCAGGTGGGTGTTCCCTACATCGTTGTTGCTCTCAACAAGGCTGACATGGTCGAAGATGAAGAACTTCTTGAACTGGTCGAGATGGAAGTTCGTGAGTTGTTGAACGAGTATGAGTTCCCTGGTGATGATGCACCAGTTGTTCGTGTGTCTGCGTTGAAGGCTCTCGAAGGTGATGCTGCATGGCAGGAAAAGGTCATGGAGTTAATGACTGCGTGTGACGAGGCGATTCCTGAGCCTGCACGTGATCTTGACAAGCCGTTCTTGATGCCAATTGAAGACGTGTTCACCATTACTGGTCGTGGAACTGTTGTGACCGGCAAGGTTGAGCAGGGCAAGGTTCACACTGGCGATGAAATTGAAATCGTTGGTTTGCGTGACACGCAAAAGACCACGTGTACTGGTGTTGAAATGTTCCGCAAGCTTCTCGATGAGGGTCAAGCTGGTGACAACATTGGTGCGCTTCTTCGTGGAACAAAGAAGGAAGATGTGGAGCGTGGTCAGGTGTTGTGTGCTCCTGGTTCGATTACTCCTCACACCAACTTTGAAGGCCAGGTGTATGTGTTGAAGAAGGAAGAAGGCGGTCGTCATAAGCCTTTCTTTAATAACTATCGTCCGCAGTTTTTCTTCCGTACCACTGACGTGACGGGAACTGTTCAGTTGCCTGCTGGTACTGAGATGGTGATGCCTGGTGACAATGTGCAGATGACTGTTGAGTTGGGTAAGCCCATCGCGATGGATGAGGGTTTGCGTTTTGCTATTCGTGAGGGTGGCCGCACTGTTGGTGCTGGTCGCGTCACCAAGATTCTCAAGTAAGTACGAATCACTCTCTAAGGAAGGGGCCGAACAATGGCCAAGAGCGATAAGCGTGTGAAGATCACGCTCGAATGCACCGAGTGCAAAGAGCGCAACTACATCACGATGAAGTCAAAAATCAACGACCGCGAGCGTCTGGAAATGAAGAAGTACTGCGCGCGCGATCGTCGACACACAACTCACAAGGAGACCCGCTAACCCGGGGATCCGCTGCCGACATTGAAAGATGTCGCTGGGGTGGGCTTAGGGTAGTAGCTCAGTTGGTAGAGCATCGGTCTCCAAAACCGACGGTCGGGGGTTCGAGTCCCTCCTGCCCTGCAGAGAACGAATACGAGAGAGAACAAGGAAATGTCAAGTCAAGATCTAAACCGCGAGCAAAAGCGGGCACTGAAGCGAATGGGAGCCCTGAACGATCAGGGTAATCCTGTGCGTACTCAGCCCCAGGCTCGCACAAAGGGTCATGACGAACCTCGCATCGGACCAACGCAGTACTTGCGTGAAGTAAACGACGAAATGAAGAAGGTGGCCTGGCCGAAGTGGCCTGAGGTTCGCCGGTATTCACTCATCGTTTTGGCCACAGTTGTGGTTTTCACTGCATACATCGGCGCCCTCGATGGAGTTTTTGGCTTTTTCTCTGGTTGGCTCTACAAGGAATAACGAATGAGTGACGACACCTTTACCCCAACTGACGCACCTGTTGCAGACGTCGTAGAAGCAATCGAGCCCGATGTGGTGCTCGATCTCACCGACGATGCCGCAGACGACGAAGACAACGAACCAACAGAAACACCTGCATGGGCACGCCCTGGCAAGTGGTACGTGGTGCACACCCAGTCCGGATACGAAAAGAAGGTTGAACTCAACCTGAAGAATCGCATTGATTCAATGGACATGGCAGACAGCATCTACGAAATTGTCATTCCAATGGAAGACGTTGTTGAGTTCAAGCAGGGTCGCAAGCAGACCGTGCAGAAAAAAGTGTTCCCTGGCTATTTGCTCGTTCGTTGTGAAATGGACGACGACACATGGTTCTGTATTCGCAACACACCAGGCGTCACAGGTTTCGTTGGTCAAAGCCATAAAGGTCAAAAGCCAACTCCATTGTCGCGTCGCGAAGTCGACACGTTCCTCACTGCAAAGGGCGACGGACAAGATGCGCCAAAGCGCAAGGCTCCAAAGATGGAGTACGAAGAAGGCGAAAGCGTTCGCGTGAAGGAAGGCCCATTCGCCGACTTCAACGGAACTGTTGCAGAGATCAACACCGATCACATGAAGTTGAAAGTTCTCGTCAACATCTTCGGTCGCGAAACTCTCGTCGAGATGGATTTCAGTCAGGTCGCGAAGCTGTAAAGCAATCGCAAAAGAGAAAGTCGTTAAAGGAAGAACACCATGGCAAAGAAGAAGCTTGCAGCAATCGTAAAAATTCAGATCCCCGCTGGAAAGGCAACACCTGCACCACCAGTTGGTACCGCACTCGGACCACACGGTGTGCAGATCATGGACTTCGTGAAGCAGTACAACGCTGCAACCGAAGCACAGGCCGGCACCATTATCCCAGTGGAGATCAGCATCTTTGAAGATCGCACTTTCACCTTCATCTTGAAGACACCACCTGCACCAGTACTTCTTCGTCAGAAGGCTGGCCTCGAAAAGGCATCACAAACACCAGGCAAGACCGTTGCCGGAACAGTGACCGAAGCCGACATCGAAGCAGTGGCGCTCATCAAAATGCCAGACCTCAACGCGTACGACCTCGAAGCTGCAAAGCAACAAATTCGTGGCACCGCACGCAGCATGGGTTTGAAAGTCGTCTGATTTTCACCCAACAATAAAAATCTCTCGCCCAACGGAACACCTCACCAGGGCGGAGCAAACATCACAACAGAAAGTGAGAGGGAGCCATCATGGCGTTAGCAAAGAAATACAAGGCAGCCGTTGCGCTGTTCGACCGCGATGCTCAGTACACACCAACTGAAGCAATCGACATCGTGAAGAAGACTGCAAGTGCAAAGTTCGACGAATCAGTCGATGTTGCAATTCGTTTGGGAGTCGATCCACGTAAAGCAGATCAAAACGTTCGCGGAACTGTTGCACTTCCTGCAGGTTCCGGTAAGACCATGCGCATTGCAGTTGTTGCTGCAGGTGATGCAGCCGCAGAAGCTCGTGCCGCAGGTGCAGACTTCGTTGGCGCAGACGATCTTGCTGCAGAAATCGAAAAGGGCATGATGGACTTCGATCTCATGATCGCAACTCCAGACATGATGCCGTTGGTTGGCCGTTTGGGTCGCGTGCTTGGACCACGCGGTCTCATGCCAAACCCAAAGACTGGCACTGTCACCACCGACGTTGGTCGCGCAGTGGGCGAGTTCAAGGGCGGCAAAGTGGAATACCGCACCGACCGCTACGGAAACGTGCATGTTCGTATCGGTAAGGCTTCTTTCAGTCCTGCAGATCTTGAAACAAACTTGCGCGCAGTGCTCGACGAAGTACAGCGAGCAAAGCCAGCAGCTGCAAAGGGCAAGTACCTTCGCAAGATCAGCCTCAGCACAACAATGGGACCTGGTGTCAAAATCGACATCAACCGTTTGCGCGCCGTCGAGGCATAAACCGTTCGCGCCGCAGGGTGGCATTGAAAAATTTCGCCCCTAGGCTTTTTCTTACAACTACATTCTCTCGGTCCTCGCCAGAGACATCCGGTCTGAAGAAATTCAGGTAAAGGGCTTCGGCCCGCCAGACGAGGCGGACTCTTCACTTCTGGATCCTCGGATCCGTCCGGTGCGGCGTTCGTTTTACAGCGAGCGCCCCGGGCGAAGCATCCAGGACAACCAGAGGAGGTGAAATGTCAACTGTCCGTTCCGAAAAGGAAGCCGTCGTCGCCGAAATCCGCGCGAAACTGAGCGGAGCTTCTGCGGTCATCATTACTGAGTACCGCGGAATTTCTGTTACAGGTCTTGCAACCCTTCGTCTTGCTCTGCGTGAACACGGAGCTGAGTACCGCGTCTACAAAAACACGCTTGCTCGCTTTGCTGCTCGCGAAGCAGGTATCGAAGGTCTCGATGCACTCCTCGTCGGCCCCACCGCAATCACATTTATTGATGGCGATGTTGCCGCCGTGGCAAAGACCCTCAAGGATTTCTCGAAGACCAATCCGAATCTCGTACTTCAAGGTGGAGCCGTCGACGGCAAAACCGTCAGCGCTAGCTACATCGATGTACTTGCATCGCTGCCTTCGCAAGAAGCCATGCTCGGCCAATTTGCTGGATTGCTTCTCGCACTCCCACGCAACATGGCCTATGGCCTCAAAGCCTTAATCGACCAGAAGGAAGCCGCTTAAGGCAACCTTCGGCCAGAATCTCTGGCCACCACCACTACATATAACAAAACTCAAAGCCCTTTATTTTCAGGGTTTTATCTCAAAAGGAGAGAGCAAATGGCTCTTAGTAAGGAAGAGATCCTCGACGGGATCGCAGCACTCACCGTGATTGAACTGAAGGAACTCCTCGATGCATTCGAAGAGAAGTTCGGTGTCAGCGCATCAGCACCAGTAGCAGTCATGGCAGCCGGCGGCGCAGCAGCCGGCGGCGCAGCAGCTGCAGATGAGAAGGACGAATTCGACGTCATCCTCACCGATGGTGGCGCTCAGAAGATCCAGGTGATCAAGGCCGTGCGTGAAATCACCAGCCTTGGTCTCAAGGAAGCAAAGGACCTCGTCGATGGCGCACCAAAGCCCATCCTCGAAAAGGCCAGCAAGGACGATGCCGAGAAGGCAAAGGCCAAGCTCGAAGAAGCAGGCGCTTCGGTCGAACTCAAGTGAGTTTTTGCGGCTGAAGCCGCACAAACCGTCTAAAAGCCCTGTCACCCATGCTGGTGGCAGGGTTTTTGGCATTTTTGGCACAAAATCGGTCATTTTGGGGCATTTGTGGCCGACCCAGACCGTGGGGGTGGGCGAGGGTGCTTGACTCGGGGCTCTGGTCGGCGTACCTTGCCCGAAGTTCGGCGAGACCCCCGGGGCGGAGGGTCTATTTTCCCGTTGTCTCGGGGCCTACTTTGCCGATAGCGTCAT
>JBIIJW010000175.1:0-3695 GCA_044233525.1 Ilumatobacteraceae bacterium
GGTGCAAGCGGGCGTGTCATTGCGCGCATGGGGTGAGCGGCGCCAACGTGACCCTGTGCGCGCTGCAATGTATTCAGCTGGCGACGGAAGTCCGAAACGGAAGAGACAGCACCGCCGTCAAAGCGGGAGCGCAGAAGCGGAGGCAGAAGGACCGCCATCCACATTGCCCCAACGATGAGGAGAACAAGCTTGCTCATAACTTTTGCAAGCCTAGTAACGAATCGGTGGGCTGTGGCTGAAAAACGGTGAGGAAATACCCTTGACAGCCCGCAAACCCTTGTGGCATAAGGAAATAAACCTCGGTTGGTCAAGGTTCACAGCCCTTGACAAAACCCACTGTGCGCCCCTTTTAGGCCCTGTTGTAGTCCCCCGAGCGGCCACCTGACTTCTCCCACAAAGCCAACTGGCTGATCACCATGTCTTTGTCGGCCGACTTACACATGTCGTAGAGGGTGAGAGCTGCAACAGAGCATGCGGTGAGCGCTTCCATCTCCACTCCGGTTTGGCCCGTTGTTTCCACGGTGGCCTCAATGACAACACTCGACTCGTGCACGTGTAGTTGCACAGCAACCGATGTCAACATGAGCGGGTGGCATAACGGGATTAAGTCGCTGGTTCTTTTCGCGGCTTGGATGCCAGCGATTCGCGCCACTGCCAACACGTCACCTTTCGGCAACGACCCAGCAACGATGGCCGATGCAGTTGACGCAGACATAGACACCTCACACTTTGCGACCGCACGACGACGCGTGGTTGCTTTGTCGCCGACGTCGACCATATGGGCATTGCCCTTGTCGTCGAGATGGCTGAAGGTGGGCTCGGTCATGGTGTCAGGCTAGGCGCGTTTCCACGGCCAACGCACGGGACGTTTGGCAAGAAATGCCGCCACGCCTTCGCGCACTTCCCCGCTCTTGTCCATCTCGGTTTCCCACATCAATGTGGTGGCTGGCTTCACTCGGCCTTCGCGAACCACTTCATCAATCATCGCTTTGCTGGCCACCTGGGTGAGCGATGACCGTTCCACCAACGTGGCCACAAGTTCATTGACGCGCGACTCAAGCGCTGAACTCTCTACAAGTTCATCGATGAGTCCGATACGAAGAGCACGATCGGCTGCAATGAGTTCACCCGAATACATGAGATGTTTTGTTGCAGATGCACCGATGAGACGAACGGCGCGCTCTAAAGCGTTCGTTGGATACACGATTCCCAATTTTGATGGCGTGATGCCAAAGATGGAGTCGGTGCTAGCGACACGAATATCGCAGGCCGACGCAATGCTGACACCTCCACCAACACAGTTGCCGCGAATCATGGCAATTGTTGGCCCAGGGAAGTTGGCAAGTGCTTCTTCTGCGTTCCAGTTGATGCGCGCGTACTCACCGCCAGGACCATTGGTGAGCTCTGAAATATCTGCGCCGGCACAAAAGTGATCGCCGGCACCTTTCACAACAAGAATGCGAACATTCGGATCTTCCACCAACGCAGTGACGTGTGCGGAGATGGCTGCCCACATACTCATGCGCACTGCGTTGCGCTTGTCTGGTCTGTTGAGTGTCATGGTGGCTACAGGACCACTCACCGACACCAACACGTTCATGTTGGCTAATTCGCCCGTTTCATCTGTTGGCATGTCAGCCGCCAATCTGACTCATCGAGCGATTGGGACGAATGAAATTGACTTGGCTGATTTGATGACCTGCCCATTTCGTACTGACCGCATGAACAATGAGGTCTGCAATGTGGTCGTCTGATGCGCCGTTACGCAACAAGGCACGAACATCGAATTCATCGGTAGCAAACAAACATGTGCGGAACTGCCCATCGCTGGTGAGTCGCACGCGGTCGCAATCTCCGCAGAACGGTTGCGACACGCTGGGGATGACGCCCACCGTTCCCTTGCCATCGAGGTAACGCCAGCGATCTGCTGGGGCCGCACCTCGCGCGGGAACCGATTCCAATGGGTACACCGCAGCAATGGTGTCGACAATTTCTTGTTGCGTCACCACTTGATTGCGTTGCCATTCATTAGTGGCATCGAGTGGCATGAACTCAATGAAGCGAACTTCCACGCCATTGTCACGGCCGTATGTTGCGAGATCGAGAATTTCGTCGTCGTTCACACCGCGTTCAATGACTGCGTTCACTTTCACTGGTGCAAACCCAGCAACTTGTGCCTCCGCAATTCCTGCCAACACGTTTGCCAATTCATCTCGTCGTGTCATCGCGAGAAATCTCTCTGGCTGCAAACTGTCCAAACTGACATTGATGCGGTCTAGTCCGGCATCGCGCAATTCTCCTGCGATATTGCGCAACGTGGCACCGTTGGTGGTGAGTGCGATGTCTGGTTTTTCTCCATTGGACAATCGAAGTGCTGCCAACTTTTCAATCAGTAGTGGCAAGTGCGCCCGCACAGTGGGTTCTCCGCCAGTGAGACGAATGCTGTCGATGTTGAAACGTTCCACCAACAGTCGGGTGACACGCTCAATCTCTTCAAATGTGAGTACCTCCGAGCGGTCGAGCCACACAAGCCCTTCCGCCGGCATGCAATAGGTGCAGCGGAAATTGCATCGATCGGTGACAGAGAT
The DNA here is from genome assembly GCA_044233525.1 of Ilumatobacteraceae bacterium. Classification (GTDB taxonomy): domain Bacteria; phylum Actinomycetota; class Acidimicrobiia; order Acidimicrobiales; family Ilumatobacteraceae; genus UBA2093. Next base: position 2,589 of record JBIIJW010000175.1, read on the forward strand.
GCGCACATCACGCACTGTTCGGCCGTGCTGATCAATGAGGTCCACGTCGTAATCCTACGAGGCAAGAGTCAACAACTATGGGGCGACTGCACCCGAATCTGGGCCTAAGAAGGTGACGGCAACTGTGTCGCCAGCGAGAACGCCATCACCATCGGGCACTGCCATGATGGCGTTAGCGAGAGCCGTCGCTGCCAATTGATGACTGCCCTGTGCTCCGGTGCGTCGAACGTGAACGCGACCGTCGCTACCCCACGTTGCATACACACGATCGAAGTGAACCTTTCCATCTGGCTTCCGACGAACATCTTCATCAACAATCGCAGTGATGATGGGGCGATACACCGAGGCGTGACCCATCATCATTCGTAAAGCGGGACGCGCAATGAGTTCAAAACTCATCAGCGAACTCACGGGGTTACCAGGCAGACCAAATACAGGAACGATGCGACCATCGACACCTGGCATCACACCGAATGCGAATGGCTTCGCTGGCTTCATGGCAATTTGAAACCACCGCATATCTGCAACACGCCCTAAGACTGCTTTCACCACGTCGTAGTCACCCATGCTGACGCCGCCACTTGTGATTAATGCATCAACGACGCCACGACTCGTGACCTTCACCAACACTGATTCAAGTTCCTCTTCATTATCCCGAAGAATTCCCAGATCAATTGGCTCGGCACCGCTTTCTTCAACGATGCGCAACAACATCTTGCGATTTGATTCTCGAATTTGACCAGGCTTCAACGGCGATCCATCGTCGACCAATTCATCACCAGTTGAAATCACACCAACGCGCGGCTTCCAATACGCCGACACTTCTTGTGCGTTGATACTCGCTAACACGCCTTCCACCATTGGTGTGATAACTGTTCCCGCAAAAAACACTGTTGTTCCCACCTCTACATCGGAACCTTGGGCACGTATGGCGTCACCCGACGATGCGGCCTTTTTGATCCGCACCGCATCGCCACCGACTCGTTCAGTGTCTTCCACCATGACGACTGCATCGCATCCGTCTGGGATTGGCGCACCCGTCATAATGCGAATTGCAGTTCCTTCAGTGAGTGCAACTGCAGAGACTGCACCAGCCGCCACATCACC
>JBIIJW010000127.1:0-4993 GCA_044233525.1 Ilumatobacteraceae bacterium
CCGTTCCCACTCCGACGTCCTCGGCAAGCACCTACCCCTCAATGGCGCAGGCGTCTGTGGAGCCGTCCTGGCCGACCTTGGTTTGCCCCTTGGAGTGATGCGCGGAGTGGCCTTGCTGGCCCGCTGCGCTGGTCTGTTGGGTCACATTGTGGAAGAGCAAACCGACCCCATTGGGGTCGATATCTACATGAATGTGGACCGAAACATCGATTATCAGCCCCCGAAGTGACCTGCGGCACGGAAATCCACCCCTTGATGTCCGCCCATTGGTAATTTGTCCGCTAGTCGGGCAAATCCGACCATTTACCTCCTGGGGGAAATAACAATGGCAAATTCACTTGCACCCAGCGCTTCCCAGCGTTGGCACAAATGGGTGGAAGAGCATCCCGTTGGCGGCCTTGCTGTCATCGGTGTGATCGCCACCCAACTCGGAACCTACTTCGGTTACGTCTTTCCAGCATTCGGACTTCCAACACTGCCTTGGCCGATGTACAACGGTGCGCTCGCACTCGGCATCAATGGCCCAATGTGGGGAAGCTACTTTGACGAAAAATTCCAAGTAGTCGGAGAAAACGCCGGTTGGTTGTTCTTCTCGGGCAATGCGCTTCACTTTGTGAACGGAATTGTGTTCGCCATGCTGTTCGGCATCTTTGCTCACAAGCAGATTCCGGTGAAGGGTCATGTTGCAAAGGGTGCCATCTACGGCATCATCATGACCATCATCAGCGCAGGCGTTCTTGTTCCATACGCATACGTGGCAGAGCAGGGCTACGGCCTCTTCTTGCTTGACGGTCCTGATGGCTGGAAGCTTCCTTTCGGCATCCTCGTCTGGCACCTCATCTATGGCGTCATGATTGGTCTTCTGTACCAACCAAAGGACAACAGCTAATTCGATTCGCAACTGCGAACAGAAATAACGAAGTGCCCGGCTCGAAAGAGTCGGGCACTTTGCTGTTGTGTGACAAAGGTCTTCAGCAACGGCACGGAACTTTTGTGCGCCACACCCTGTCTTATCTCCTGTGACAGAAGAAGAGATTGAAGCATTTGAACGAAGGCAAGCGCTATCAAGTAAGCGCTGGCGACAGTTGTGGCGTGTTCATTTCTACGCAGGAGCCATTTCCGCACCTTTCCTATTAATGTTCGCCGTCACCGGTTTGGTGATTCTGTACACGCAGCCCATCCACGACGCATTCCAGGGTGAATTGCGACGGGTCGACACCGGAACATCAGTTGTCTCGTATGACAAACAGGCACAAGCAGTGGAAGGCCGCTTCAAGGATGATCCGATTGTTTCAATGACACCACCGAGGGATTCGGGCGCTTCCACCATCTTTGGTTTGGAAAGCGGAGACAACGCCTACGTCAACCCATACACCGCTGAAGTCTTAGGAAAAGACGAAGCACAGATGACCATTGTGCGTTGGTCGAATGCGTTACATGGTCATTTGAACAACGAAGCGGTACAGGTTTCTCTACCAACAGTTTCTGCGCTGTGGGATGAAGGCCCAGTGATGCGCAAGTACGTATTGGGTGATCTAGTCCTGGAGTTAGCGGGAACCTGGATCATTGTTCTCACCTTGACAGGCTTGTATCTCTTTTGGCCGCGGAAGTCGCGCGCTGGAGCAGCAGTGACTAATGGAAAGAAAATGTGGTCATTACGCGTGAAGAAGAAAGGACGAGCCAAGTGGCGCGACCTTCATGCAGTCCCTGGTGCGGTGTTGTTCACATTGCTTCTCTTCGTTGCGGTGTCTGGTCTTCCGTGGTCCACATACTGGGGCCCTAACTTCACTGCACTCGCAAATGAAATCAGTCCAAACTCCTGGACTGATGCCCCCGCTAGCCCGATTGGCAAGAAGGGCGACCTCGACCGGCTTGGAAACAAGATCAATTGGAACACGGGCGATATCCCCATTCCGCAGTCGTACATGCCCACAGCAAACGAGAATGTGCCAGCACCGATGTCGCTTGACACAGTGGTTGCCATTGCGAAACAGGAAGGCATGAAGCCGAACTACACGGCATACTTCCCAACGAATGCGACAGATGATGCAGGAGCGCCGTTGTATGGCAGTTTCACGTTGTCGAACTCATGGCCGCGCAAAACCGGGGAAGCGCGCGATGTTTTTCTTAGCCAATTCACAGGAGAGACACTGGGCGAACAAGCGGTGTATGGATACGGCTCTGTGTCGTACGCCGTCGATACAACGGTCAGTCTTCACATGGGTACGCAATGGGGACTTTTCTCGCGCATTCTCATGACACTGCTCTGTCTATTGACCGTGTGGTCCATCATTTCTGGAGGCGTCATGTATGCGAAGAGACGCCGCAAAGGATCACTTGGTTTACCAAGGCGCCCATCAGAGGTCAACATTGGAAAGGGTCTCGCGGTTATCGCAGTAGTGCTGGCAATTGTCTATCCATTGTGGGGCGCAAGTGCGCTCATCATTCTTGCCCTTGACCATTTCGTCATTCAGAAGAACCAACGCTTACGGCCGCTATTTGGTCAACGATGAGAGCGAAAGGTCGCGCCCTCTCAGCAATTGCTGTTGCTGGTCTTTTGTTTATCGCCACAGGTTGTAGCGACGAAGCTTCAGCATCAGAACTCACAGTGACCAACGCATGGACACGACCCACTCCAGAGACAGCAACAGTTGCCGCCGTGTATTTCAGTGTTGCGTCGCCAGTAGCGGATGAACTTGTGTCGGTGAGTACTCCCATTGCAGCAGAGGCAATGGTGCACAAGACCGAGGGCGATAGCTCACATGGTGGTGGCGGACATCACGGTGGAGGAGGCAGTGTCACGATGCATGGATCGAAACTTGTGGTGACACCAGGTAAGACGGCCACGTTGTCTCCTGGTGGTATGCACATCATGTTGGATGGGCTGCGTACTCCGTTACGCGAAGGCGACGTGTTTGAAATGACACTTGACTTCAAAGTTGGTGGAACCATCAAGACATCTGTTTTGGTAGCCCTCAACGGGCCATAGTTCATTAGCGCTATTTGAACAGGCGCTTGGAAGCGATTTCGCAGCCCTGCGACAATGCGGCCAACTTGGCAAACGCAACATCTGGGTCAATGGTGGTGGTTCCCACATGTACCGAGAATCCGCAGTCAACGCCGGCAAGCAAACGATCGGGGGACACGACTTGAGCCCACTGCTCTAAGCGCATCGCAACAAGCTCTGGATGTTCGATGTAGTTCGACTGTGGCTCAATGACGCCAGGGCAGATGAACTTGTTGTCGGGCACACCAAGTTCTTTCAACACTTGCCATTCGTGTGAATGGCGTGGGTTTGCGCCCTCAAACAACACTGTTTGCGGCTTTGCTGTCCACACAATGTCAATGATGTCTTGAATGGGAACATCGTGATGGTGCGGGCCGGGATAGTTACCCCAGCACAAGTGCATACGAAGTTGTTCTGCAGGAATATTTCGCACGGCATGGTTCAACGCTTCGATGTGCATGCGAATGGTGTTGCGGAATTCTTCCAAAGACATTTGCGCATATGCAGAGTGGCGACCCATTGCAAGATCGGGACAGTCCACCTGCACCGTGGCACCAGCGGCAGCGATGGCTTCGTATTCAAAACGCATTGCCTCAGCAATGGCAAACACATATTCCTCTTGCGTCTTGTAGAACTCGTTGCCGAAGAACAACGACACCACACCAGGTGATGCAGCACTGGTGAAGATCTTGTCGTGACCGGCGCGCTTGGCTGCAGCCGACAACTCCACCATGTCTTTTACTGCAGCGTCACGGTCGATAACTTCAATTGCGCTGGTGCATGCAGGGGCTGAACGCTTCCGACGGCCCGGGTTTCCTGCCACTGCTTCGGCACTGCGAGGAAAATCAACAAGGTCGTCGAAGAAATAGTTCTGAATGGATTCGCCAGCAAAACCTGAGAGGCGATCTTTCACATAAGTGGCATAGGACGGCTTGGACATTTCGCCGTCATTGATAATGCTGACGCCAGCAGCTACTTGCTTATTGACCACTTCTTGAATGGCGGCGACAACACGCTCATCAAGGGCTTTCTTGTCCACGGGGATGCCATCGCCTACGGCCCACATGATTTGAATGAGGTCATCGGGGCGGGGGAGGCTGCCGGTGTGGGTGCTGGGAATGAGATGTGATGGGGTAGCCACAATGCGTCCTGACGGTAGAAGATCAGGCGATTCTACGGGCGTACAGGTGTCCGAATGGCGGCCACCTGAGGTTTCTACAGCTGGGCGATGCTCAACATGATTTGCACTTGTAGCGCAATCATGGCGAGCCCAAATGTGAGGCCAACAGAGATGGTCATGTTGAGCTTTCTGTCAAGACGCGCCAAGTCTGATTTCACGCGTTCAAGGTCAATCCTCAGATTGTTGATGTCCGCCTGCTGTTGAGCAAACCTGAAGTTCATTTCATTCTTGAGCGCAACCAAATCGGACTTTTGGGCAACCTCGCTCCAACCACTCGGTGGAACGTTCTCCATAAATGTTGTCGCCAAGGGTTCCCCCAAGATTTTCTGCAGTCCGAGGTGAAGCTCAAACCGATCCGACTCGCTGAGTGCCATCATAAACCCTTTCGTGAGAACTGTGTTGTGGGAATGTGTGCTTCGTAACCTGTGAGTGTGCAAAAGATTGTGATTGTTGGCGCTTCGCTCGCTGGAACTCGTGCAGCCGAAACTTTGCGTTCTGGCGGATTCATCGGCGAGATTGTGATGGTGGGCGCAGAAACGCACATGCCATACGACAGGCCGCCGTTATCGAAGAATTATCTCGCTGGCGATTGGGACGACGAACGCATTGCTTTACGAAAGCCAGAAGCACTTGCTGAATTGAATCTCACATGGAAATTGGGTGTGGCGGCACAGTCGCTTAATTCCTCAACAAACACAATCACATTGGAAAACGGCGAAGAAATTACCTACGACGGGCTCATCATCGCAACGGGCGGAGTAGTGCGACGATTGCCAAAGCAACCAGACATTGCCGGCGTTCATGTG
>JBIIJW010000008.1:0-18857 GCA_044233525.1 Ilumatobacteraceae bacterium
GCCTGTTTTTGTTCCAACCACGATGAGTAGTTTCCTTCGAATGGGAAACCGCGACCGCGGTCGAGTTCAAGAATCCAACTCGCAACGTTGTCCAAGAAATAACGGTCGTGAGTAATGGCGACAACGGTGCCGGGATATTCCTTCAAGAACCGTTCCAGCCAGTCAACAGACTCGGCATCCAAGTGGTTTGTTGGTTCGTCGAGAAGCAATAGGTCTGGGCGCGACAACAGCAAGCGACACAATGCCACGCGGCGACGTTCGCCACCCGACAACGTTGTGACGTCGGCATCGTTTGGTGGACAACGCAATGCGTCCATCGCAATTTCAACGTTGCGATCAAGACTCCATGCATCTGCCGCGGCAATTTTGTCTTCAAGTTCAGCCTGCATGGCTCCGACTTTTTCGTAGTCCGCGTCGGGGTCTGCCCACATCGCCATGACTTCGTCGTAGCGGGCCAGCATGTCTCGAATGGGAGCAACACCATCCATCACATTGTCGAGAACGTTCTTGGTGGCATCTAGTTGTGGCTCTTGCTCGAGAAGCCCAACGGTGAACCCCGGAGTCAGTCGGGCTTCGCCGGAGTAGCCATCATCGAGACCCGCCATGATGCGCAGCAAGCTGGACTTACCGCTGCCATTTGAGCCAATAACTCCGATTTTGGCCCCGGGATAAAAGGAGAGGGAGATGTTCTCGAGGATGGTGCGGTCCGGTGGGTAAAACCGCGCCAGCTTGTAACAGGTGTAGATGAACTCATGTGCCATGACGTCCTTGAGGTTAGTTGGGCACGGTTGATTCCACCCTTCCCGCACCCAGGAGGGGTATCTTGACCATGACGCCCTCGTGGGCGCTGACACAAGGGGTTTCTATCCATGAACGCAGCTTCACTGTTCGACCAGCAAGCCATTGGCGACTTCTGGTTCCGTTATTTGCACATTCTCGCCGGCATCACCTGGATTGGTTTGTTGTACTACTTCAACTTGGTGCAGGTGCCAGGTTTGGCCGCGTACGGCGACGAAGGGAAGGCTCGCAACATCACCATCGCCCAAATCGCGACGCGCGCACTGTGGTGGTTCCGCTGGGCAGCGATTGCAACATTGGCAACGGGCATCTTGATGACCGCCGTCATTCCGGACTACATGAATGACTTCATGAATCATGTTGGCGACGATCCAGCAAACGCAAAGAACTCCGCAATCTCGTTCGGAATGATTCTTGGAATCACCATGGCCGCCAACGTATGGATGGTTATCTGGAAGAACCAGAAGGTTGTCATTGCAAACGCCACCAACGTCTTGAATGGCGGAGAAGCAAATCCAGATGCAGCTACTGCAGGTCGCCGTGCAATGTTGATTTCACGCCAGAACATGATCTTCTCGGTCTCCATGTTGTTCTACATGGTGGGTGCAGCTCACTTCTATCCAAATGGCGCTTTCTCGGCTACATCTGGTGAAGCGAATATCTTCCTCATCATCAACCTCGTCTTGGCTGCGTTGTTGCAGTTGAACGCACTTGGCAAGTTCGGTGGCATCAAGGCTGGCAACAAGAGCCTCGTCATCTATGAAAGCCACAAGAACGCCATCATCACCGGTGTCGTGCTGTGGGCAGTTTCATTCATCCTCAGCATCGTCATCATGGGTGCATAACGAACAGTCGTTAGAACTAAAAAGGGCCACCCCAAATGGGGTGGCCCTTTTGCTTTTCGAGAGTGCGCTTATTCGACGGTGAGTGTGGCTCGCATGTTGGCGTGGCCAGGCACATCGCAAATCAAGGTGTACGTGCCGGCGTCCAATTTGATGGTGCCCGAGTCGACATCGCCCTTATCAACAACAATCAACTTAAACGTTCCGATCTTCTCGTCGCCCTTGGCAACGATCATGGTGTGGCGCATGGTGTCGTCGTTGACATATCCGAACGTGATGTCGCCAGCCGGGACCGGGCCGTATTCTTTTGCATCGAATCGGAGCCCAGATTTGGCCGTGACAACTAGTGCGCCAGCTGGAACCGTTTCTACGGGCTCGCTGGTGCCCGACCCGCCACATGCTGTGAGAACGAGGGCAAGGCTGGCGGAGAGGGTGAGTACACGCTTCATGAGACCAAATTTACTGCCGTGACGGTCGTAAAGAGACGGCTCAGGCGTACCTGAGAAGTACCATTCGTCACGCGGACAATGGCGTCCGCGGCGCTTGCCCAGGCGCCCCACTGCCTCTCGAGGCAACAACCTAAGGCGACAACATGGCTGACTTAGCTGACCGTACTCAGGACTTCGGTGCCAACTCGTGGCTCGTTGAAGAAATGTATGAACAGTTCCGTTCCGATCCTGCATCCGTTAGCGACGCGTGGCGCGAGTTCTTTAGCGATTACCGCAGCGTTGCCGATGGTCCGCAAAATGTTGTGACAACTGCACCAGCACCAGCGCCTGCTGTCGCGCCGTCAACTCCAGCACCTGCTCCAACTGTTCCGACGGCAGCACCATCGGCACCTGTCGCAGTGCCAGTACCTGCAGATGTCACGCCAGAACCAATTCGCGGAGTGGGCGCCGCAATTGTCACCAACATGGAAAAGAGCCTGTCGGTCCCAACCGCGACCAGTTTCCGCAATGTTCCAGCTCGCTTGCTGGAAGTTAACCGTAAGCAAATCAATGACTACCGGTCACGGCATGGTCTCACCAAGGTGTCGTTCACACACATCATTGCTTATGCCATCGTTCGTGCAATTTCAGACGCAGTTCCCAACATGCGCAACGCATACACCGTCGACGCCGATGGAAAACCGCAACTGATTCGTAACCCCCACGTGAATGTTGGTCTCGCTGTTGACGTCGACAAAGGCGATGGCACACGAAACTTGGTGGTACCTGTGTTGCGCGATGCAGACACCTTGTCGTTTGCTGGCTTCTTGGTGGCGTATGACGAAATCATTCGCAAGGTAAAGAACAACAAACTCACCATTGCAGACTTCCAAGGCGCAAACGTTTCCATCACCAATCCTGGAACCATTGGCACCGTGCAGTCGGTCCCGCGCCTCATGCCGGGTCAAGGCGTCATTGTTGGCGTTGGAAGCATCGATTACCCAGCAGAGTTCCAGGGCGCAGACGAAACAAACTTGAATGCACTTGGCGTGTCAAAAGTTGTCACTGTCACCAGCACCTACGACCATCGCATTATTCAAGGTGCCGAAAGCGGAATGTTCTTGAAGCGCGTCCATGAGTTGTTGTTGGGCGAACACAATTTCTACGACGACCTTTTCCGCAGCCTTGAAATTCCGTATCAAGCAGTGCAGTGGGCATCTGACGTTTCGCCAATGAATCGCGAAGAAACAATGATGCACAAGCAGATGCAAGTGAGCTTGTTGGTGCGTTCACACCGAGTCCGTGGCCATCTCATCGCAGACCTCGATCCGCTGCGCTGGAAAGAACCAAAACTGCCACGCGAGTTGGACCCTGCAAACTACGGCTTGACTATTTGGGATCTCGAACGTGAGTTCCTCACCGGTGGTGTCGCCGGCAGCACAAAGATGAAACTCGATGAACTTCTCGGAGTTCTCCGTGATGCGTATTGCCGCACCATTGGTGTCGAGTACATGCACATTCAAGACACTGATGAACAGCGTTGGATTCAGTCAAAGATGGAGGGCGTGACCTTTACGCCAACTCTCGATAAGAAGTTGCGCATCCTTGAGAGATTGAATGCAGCAGAAGCTTTCGAAAAGTTCCTCGCCACCAAGTACGTCGGCACGAAGCGTTTCGGACTTGAAGGTGCAGAGTCAATGATTCCCATGGTGGATGAGATTCTGTGTTCTGCTGCAGATGACGGCATGCATGGTGTTGTCTTCGGCATGCCTCACCGTGGTCGACTCAACATGTTGGTCAACGTTATGGGTAAGGACTATTCAAAACTGTTTAAAGAGTTTGAAGGCCACCTCAGCCCCGACTCGGTGCAAGGTAGCGGAGATGTGAAGTACCACCTTGGGGCACACGGGTCGTACGTGTCGGCAAATGGCAACACCATCGATATTGAACTTGCAGCCAACCCCAGCCACTTGGAGACTGTGAACGGCGTGGTGTTGGGAATGGTGCGCGCAAAGCAAGACGCCATTCAGCCACCATTGCTGTACAGCGTGATCCCAGTGCTCATGCACGGTGACGCCGCTTTTGCCGGACAAGGCATCGTGTACGAGGGTCTTGCAATGAGCGATATCAACGGATATCGCGTTGGCGGAACCATTCACCTCGTGGTCAATAACCAAATTGGTTTCACCACATCGCCAAAGTTTGCTCGTTCGTCGTTGTATGCAACCGATGTTGCAAAGACAGTGCAGGCACCCATCTTCCATGTGAATGGTGACGACCCTGAAGCATGTGCACGCGTTGCGCGACTGGCCTACGAGTACCGTCAAAAGTTCCACAAAGATGTGGTGATTGACCTCATGTGTTACCGCTTACACGGACACAACGAAGGCGACGATCCCAGCTACACCCAGCCGCTGATGTACAAGGCCATTGCCGAGAAGCGAAGCATCCGAAAGATGTACGTCGAGCACTTGGTGAAGCGTGGTGACATCAGCATGGATGTTGCCGAGCAAACTTTGCAGGACTATCAGGGCAAATTGCAGGCCGCATTGGACGACACGCGTCAGAACCCTCCAGCAAAAGTGAAAGCTGCTCGTCCGCCAGAACCAATTGGTGTGCTTCCGCATGTCAATACTGGGGTCGACAAGGACACCTTGGAGAAAATCTTCTACCAACTCACGAACTATCCCGAGGGCTTCAATGTTCACCCCAAGTTGGTGAGGCAATTTGAAGCCCGCGAAAAGGCCTATCAAACCGATGGAGACTTCGAGTGGGGAGTGGGCGAGGCTCTTGCGTTTGGCTCACTGTTGATGGAAGGGTACGACGTTCGTCTTGCCGGTGAAGATTCACGGCGTGGAACGTTCAGTCACCGTCACGCCTCACTGGTCGACGTAGAGAATGAAGACACGTTCTTGCCGTTGAAGCATCTGCCAGGTGCAACGGGGCACTTCTGGGTGTACGACTCATTGTTGTCGGAGTACGCAGCGCTTGGATTCGAATACGGATATGCGCATTCAAATCCAAATTCATTGGTGATGTGGGAAGGCCAGTTCGGCGACTTCGTGAACGGTGCTCAGATTGTTATCGACCAGTACATCGTTGCTGGTGAGGATAAGTGGAACCAGCAGAACGGTTTGGTCTTGCTGTTACCACATGGTTTCGAAGGCCAAGGTCCAGAACACTCAAGCGCTCGCATCGAGCGTTTCTTGCAGATGTGTGCAGAAGACAACATTCAAGTTGTCAACGCAACTACGGCGGCACAGTACTTCCATGTTCTTCGTCGGCAGTTGTTGCGCGATATCCGCAAGCCACTTGTCATCTTCACACCAAAGCAGCCGCTGCGAATGAAGGAAAGTCGCTCACATATCAGTGAGTTCACTAGCGGTTCATTCCTCGAGGTGTTAGACGATCCGCATGTTACAGATAAGGCCGCAGTGAAGCGCGTGATTCTGTGTAGTGGAAAAGTGGCGCACGATGCAATGAGTGAACGTGCGAAACGAAATGCTCCTGTCGCAGTAGTTCGTGTTGAGCAGTTGTATCCATTCCCCATTGACCAAATCAATGAAGTTCTCTTGCGCTATCCACATGCAAAAGAAGTGGTGTGGCTACAAGAAGAGCCCGAGAATATGGGCCCATGGCACTTCGTTGAGCATCTCATTTGGCGTCTGAAGGAACGTGGTTACGACTTGCGTCATGCTGCGCGCGTTGCATCGGGTAGCCCAGCAACAGGATCAAAGGCAATTCACGACCAAGAGCATGAAGATCTCATGAACGAGACCTTCGAAGGTCTTTAAACCTCGTTACAGAAGTTCGAGCGACAAATGCTGAGAGAGTTCTCTCAGTGCATCATGTGAATCCATCACTTTGATGGTGCGCATCCCCATGGCGGCTGCCGGCTTCAGATTGATACCAAGGTCGTCGAGAAACACACACTCGGTCGGTGAAACATTGAGTAATTCGCACGCAATCTCATAGAAGCGGGGCTCAGGTTTTCTACAACCCACCTTGCTGCTCTCAACGACGTGATGAAACTTGGACATAATCTCGGCTACTTCGCGCTGTCGCTCTGTTGGAGTCGGCGACGTTGTCACCACATTGTTGGTGAGACACGCCGTCAGAAGGCCAGAGGCAATCACCATGTCAAGAGCCGCCACCATGTGCGGTCGAACATCTCCTGCAAGTAACGCCAAAACGTCGGCGCCCGGAATGCGATGGCCAAGGCGTTCACTTTCATCGGCAAAGAGGGCATCAAAGTCGTGCGGGGTGATGTCGTTGCGTTCCAACTTCGCCCACGCATTGCTGTCGGGGTTGGTGGCATTGACCTTGCGAATGAGGTCCTTGGGTAGACCCTTCTCGGCCTCGTAGCGCCGAAACGCCTCAAATGGGCTCGACAAGATGACTCCGCCGAAGTCCCATAAAACGGCCTTAATCGGTAAATCGCTCACGGTGGTCAGGCTATGACGGTCTCGAGCCGTGGGAGGCATCGGATTGCCCCGCTCAGAGGCCCTGTGGGTGGTTCAATGAATAAGTGACCAAGCACATCATCGTCGACGGGTCGAATATTGCGACCGAGGGCCGAACCGAGCCCAGCCTTGCCCAGCTAGACGAAGCTGTCACGGCGTTGATGGCCGAGTACAAGGGTTCAAAGGTCACTGTCATTGTTGATGCCACGTTTGGTCATCGCATCGCAAAGAAAGAACGTGCTGAGTTTGAATCGGCAATTGCCAATAACGAATTGGTGGCTCCGCCGGCAGGTGCGGTTGGTCGTGGCGACGCATTCATTCTTGCCATTGCCGATAAAGCCAATGCTGCCATTCTCTCGAACGACAGTTACCAAGAGTTTCACGGTAAGTACAAGTGGTTGTTCGACGAAGGGCGTCTTATTGGTGGCAAGCCAGTGCCACTAGTGGGTTGGGTCTTTGTTGAACGATTGCCAGTGCGCGGGCCAACAAGTCGTCAATCTATTCGCACTGGAAAAGTTGTGAAGAAGCAACAGGCCGCAAGTCCAGAAGCAAGTAAGCCAATGCCGGTGCCGAAGGCGCCACCACCGAATGCACGCCTCAAAGCGCAACCTGCTGCAAAACAGGAACCGACAAAGCAAAATCCAGAGAAGCGTGCAAAGAAGAAGCGTGCAAAGGAAAAGAAGGCACTTGCCAAGCCCGCGGTCATGGCAAACGATGTTGTGCCGTATTTGGAGTTTGTTGAGAAACATCCCGTCGGAACAAAAGTCAAAGCTGTTGTCCAGTCATATGCAGCAAATGGTGTGTCCGTCACCATCGGAAACGTTGCTGGTTATGTTCCGCTACGAAACATGGCGTCTCCAATTCCTCGCAGTGCACGTGATGTCTTCAAGATCGGCGATGCGGCCACCTTGACTGTGGTGGGTTACACACCAGCGCGTCGAAGTGTTGATCTTGGTGTTCCCGACGTTGTTGCCCCTCTTGTTGCGAACTCCTCGTCGAAGGCGTCAGCGAAGCCCGCGGCGAAAAAGGTTGCTCCAGCGAAGAAAGCGCCTCCTGCAAAGAAGCCTGTAGCGAAAGCAGTGGTATCTGAGGTGAAGAAACCTGCGAAGAAGGCTGTTGTGAAGAAAGCCGTTGCACCGAAGCCAGCGGTAAAGAAGCCAGCAAAGAAGGCTGTTGTGAAGAAGGCCGTGGCCAAGAAAGCCACGTCAAAGAAAACTGCCGTCAAGAAGGCCGTGGCCAAGAAAAAGTAAGGGTCGGTTCCCATCGCGGACGTGCGGAGAACTACCGTCTCAGTGTGCTTGTTGTTACGTGGAATGTGAATTCACTGAAGGCCCGACTCCCGCGAGTTGAAGAGTGGCTCTCGGAGATCCAGCCAGACGTTGTCTGCATACAAGAAACCAAACTCGCCCAAGACAAATTTCCTACAGATGCAATTGCTGCACTGGGGTATGAGAGCGCCCATTTTGGTCAAGGACAGTGGAATGGTGTTGCAATCTTGTCGAAGGTGGGATTAACCGACGTTGTCAGCAACTTTGCTCCAGGAATTGAACCGGACACCGAGGCTCGAATTATCACTGCCACATGTGGGGGTATTCGAATTAGTTCTGTGTACGTGCCAAATGGTCGCGAAGTAGATCACGATCATTACAAGTACAAGTTGTCATGGATGGCGCGTTTGCGTGAGCATTTAGACAAAACATGTAAACCACAAGACGATGTCATTGTTGCTGGTGACTTCAACATCGCCCCTGATGACCGCGACGTCTGGGATGTCTCTCAATTCGTTAATGCAACGCATGTCAGTCAGCCAGAGCGTGATGCTCTTCAGAATGTGTGTGACTTCGGAATGGAGGACACCTTTCGTCGCTTTTATGACGACGCTGGGTTGTTTTCCTGGTGGGACTACCGCGGTGGCAGTTTTTACAAGGGGCATGGGATGCGAATTGACTTGCTGCTCGCAACGAAGTCGGTTGCCGAGCGCTCCACGTGGACAAGTGTGGACCGCAATGCGCGCAAAGGCGAATCTCCAAGTGACCACGCGCCAGTTCTACTGAAAGTAGGGGAGTCATGACCGACGACTCATTTACATTTCCTTCGTTTCATTCGCGTGAACGCGAGTTATCCGATGCGGATCGTGCGCGAGTTCGATTGGCACACTCGGTTCGTGAACTTATCTTTCGTTCGTTTATGTCAACAGCAGACATTGCCGACATCGAGACATCGGTGCAGCACATCTCGTCTGCCATTGAATTGCTGAATCACTCTGGAGAGCCAGGCTCAGCCGCAGCCGAGTCTCACTTTTCTGATCGCAGCCCGTTCTATGGAGCAATGAATCCGCTCTCAATGCCGATGACCATGACGATCGACCAGGAGTTCGGCGAATTTGGTGCAGTCATGGGAGATGCGGTGTTCACCGAACCGTACGAGGGCCCGCCAGGGCATTGTCATGGTGGATTCATTGCCGCAGCATTTGATGAGGTTCTGGGAATGACACAGTCGCTGACGGGACGTCCGGGAATGACGGGGAAACTCTCGGTGACGTATCGATCGCCAACTCCACTTCACTCCAAGATTCGGTTTAAGGGCTGGGTTGAAAAAGTGGATGGCCGCAAAATTTTCACAAAGGGAACCGCACATCACGGAGACACTCTTTGTGCAGAAGCAGAAGTTCTCTTTCTTTCGATGCCACCCGAGATGATGGACCTGCTCCGTAAAGGGCGCGATCTCAGCGACTCGTAGCGCGTTGCACCATGTCCACAATGGCGACGCCATAACGCTGGGCAAACACAGCGTCAACTAATTCAGCCACTTGCTCAACAGATGTCGGTTGCATCCGCACTATCCGCTTCAGTGAGCGACGTGGCAACACTGCTTCGGGGTCAACTCGATGGCTGTATGCAATGGTGTCGCGCCACTCTACGAGTGCTGCTTCAAGAGGATCCCGAGTGGGCACAGTTTTCTTATGGTCGCGAAAATCTGCTGGTGGTGCAGCAATCACTGGGACATCTGTTGTGACCGATGGGAGAAATGGCGATGGCCCGGTTGATTTTCCATGACGTGTGTCGGTCCATGTCACAAGCAATTCATCTGCCGCCCGAGTGAGTGCCACGTAGGCAAGTCGCGCCTCTTCACTACGCGCGACATGGCCGCGCGCGCTGCGGTGAGGCAGGAAACCTTTCTCTGCACCAGCAACTGCTACAAAAGACCATTCACGTCCTTTGGCGGCATGAAAAGTAAGCACATCAACACCGTCTGTTTCTGCGACATCTGCTGATGTGGCGAGCCATGTTCCGAACATTCGCCCATCAACAGTTCCTGATCTGTGCTCGTCAAGAAAGGTGCGCACGAATGTGGCAACCAAAGTGTCTGCATCGTCGGGTTCGTACTCACCTGAATCCAGAATGTCGGAGGACCAAGTTGCAAGGCCCTCGCGATGAGTGAGTTCGGTTGCTGCTGCGACTGCTCGACCCCACGCGCCGCCACGTCGCGCCGTGCGCACAGGAATTCCAACTGCAACGAGGTGGTCGCGAATTGCATCGGCGGTGGCGTTCACGCGCGTGAGGATTGCAATGTCACTCCATGAGCGACCGCGACCATGAGCCTGGCGTACTGCACTCGCAAGCGCAGTACCTTCTTTTTCTTCATCCGTGCACCGTTGCAAAGTGACGGGGCTTCCTTGTGACCGTCGAGAGTGTGCGTCGGCAATTTGTCCATCTTGTGCCAGTGTCTGTACTGCAAAGGTGACGATTTCAGGAGTGCATCGATAATTGGATGGAAGCGAAACAACAGTTGCCGCACCAGAAATATTGGGCAATGTGTCAAATAGTTGCTTGTCTGCGCCATTGAAGCCATAGATGGCTTGGTTGGGGTCGCCCACAAGAAAGAGATCTGGCGCAGACGATGCAAACGTCTTGAGGAACTCGTATTGGAGTGGATTCATGTCCTGTGCTTCGTCCACCGAGATGTGACGGTATTGAAAACGCAACGACTCCAAAAGGCGTTGATCTTTGTCAGTGTCTTTTACGACCGAGATAAGAAAATCGTTGAGATCAACGACACCACGTTTCTTTTTGGTGCGTTCGTAACTGTCGAACACTTCTGCAAAACGTGTGGCTCCGAGGGGTACAGCCATTCCTGCGGCCGAGAGTGCAGCTGACGCGGTGTCGGGAGTTAAGAGCCGAGAGTGGGCCCAGTCAATTGCGGACAACATGCCGTTCACTCCGCCTGCTTTGGCGTCATCGCCCATGCATTGCGACATCACCGATGCGCGATTGTTAATGATGACGGGTGCACGGCGTCCCTTGTCCTCTAGAAACTGCAGCATTAACTTGCGTGCGACTGCGTGAAACGTTCCGATGGTGGGCCTGCCGTCAAGATCAAACGCGGCTAATCGTGTGCGCATTTCCGTGGCTGCTTGACGCGTGAATGTGATGGCAAGCGTGCGTTCAAGATCGGCAGTTCCAGAGAGAGAACGCCATGCAATACGACGTGTCAGCACCGTTGTTTTTCCTGAACCAGCGCCTGCACGCACTACCACAATTCCCACAGGCGCCGTGACCGCTGATTTTTGGTCGGCATCGAGACCAACAAGCACAGATTCTGGCGTTGACGCCGAGTTCTCTGGAGAGCGGTCACGAAAGAGCACACACAGAAACTAGGCGGTTGATACCCTTTTACGCACATGCCCTTTCCGCAACGCCTCATCGCCGACAATGAAGACATTGTTTTGGACTTACACCCACATTGGTGGTTCTTTGGTCCGTCTGCGCTCGGTCTCTGCGGGGCCATGATCATCACGTATTGGGTGAATTCAGTGTTGACGGGCTGGCTCCAGACAGCTGCTACATATCTCGGCCTCGGCATTGTCATCGTCTGTGCTGCCATCCTGGTTGTTGAATTAGTCAAATGGCGTACCACCTACTTCGTGGTCACCACAGACCGCGTTATTTATCGACAAGGCGTGGTGGCGCGAACGGGAATTGAGATTCCGCTAGAGCGAATCTCCAATGTGAATTTCCATCAGTCCATGACCGAGAGGCTTCTTGGTGTTGGCGACATTTTGGTGCAATCGGGTGGCGAAGATGGAGAACAAACATTCAGCGACATCTCCCGCCCCGAAGAAGTGCAGAACATTGTTAATTCGTGTATCCAAACCCGAGCGTCAAAGACGTTTATGGGAGCACCGTCGCTCAGCGGAATCGCTCACGAACTTGAGCGTCTCGAGGCCTTGCGCGACCGGGGAACCCTGACGGATGAAGAGTTCGAGGAGCAAAAGCGACGGCTGCTGGGGTAGGCCTCTCCGTTGGGTGACCCGGCCCACAACCTGAGAGAATAAGGAAATGCCACAGGCCACCATCTCTTCCGGAATTTCCATTGAATACGAGACAATGGGCAACCCTTCACATCCCACCCTCTTGTGGATTATGGGGTTTGGCGCCCAACTCACGGCATGGCCGAAAGAGTTCATGCAAATGTTTGTCGACAGCGGGTTCCACGTTGTGCTGTTCGACAACCGCGATTGCGGTTTGTCTCATAAGCATCATGGAGTTGTCGTTGAGACCGACAAAGTCACGATGCAGGCGATGATGGGGGAGGAAGTCACGGTTCCGGTTCCCTACACGTTGCATGACATGGCAGATGATGCCCTCGGCGTTCTCGACCATTTAGGAATTGAGAAGGCTCACGTTCTTGGTGCATCAATGGGCGGAATGATCGCGCAAACATTCGCGCTTCGCCATGCGCACCGCATGCACAGCCTCACATCCATCATGTCTGTGCCTGGCGATCTCGCGTACGGCACTCCAACCGACGAAGCACTTGCTGCGTTGTTGGCTCCGCCGCCACCATCTCGCGAGGCATATATCGACAGTGCAAAAAACTGGGCTGTGTGGTGTTCCAAGAAGTATTTCGACATCGACGAAGCGCGCGAACGCGCCGCTCGTGAATTCGACCGCAGTTTCTATCCAGAAGGAACTCAGCGCCAACTCGCTGCAATTTATGCATCGGGTGACCGCAGCGAAGGGTTGCGTCAATTGACTGTTCCAACGTTGGTCATTCACGGACGCGACGACACGTTGTTAACACCGTCAGGTGGCGAGCGAACCGCAGAGTTAATTCCTGGTTCAACCTTTTTGTATGTCGCAGACATGGGTCACGATTTGCCGACTCCGTTGTGGCCATTGTTCCTCGACGCCATTTCATCGCACGCACGGCGTGCACATCGTTCCTAATCACATTCATCGAAACAGAAAGAAGTTTCACCATGGCCGGACCACTCAGCGGATACAAGATCATTGAGATAGCAGGAATTGGGCCGGGGCCATTTGCTGCAATGTTGTTGTCGGATATGGGTGCAGAAGTCATTCGTGTCGATCGTGCTCAAGCGGTTCGCGGTCCGGCCCCAGACACGCCAGCTGGTGATCTCATGTTGCGCGGACGTCGAAACATCGCACTTGACTTAAAGAGTCCAGAAGGTGTCGAAACATTGCTGCAATTGGTGGAGAAAGCCGATGCATTGATTGAAGGATTCCGCCCTGGCGTCATGGAGCGACTGGGTGTGGGGCCAGACGCATGTCTTGCACGAAATCCAAAGTTGGTGTTTGGCCGCATGACGGGTTGGGGTCAAGAAGGCATGTATGCACAGGCTGCAGGTCACGACATTAACTACATCGCTCTTGCTGGCTCACTGGCTCACTTTGCGCGCGCAGGTGAGATGCCTGTTCCACCGCTCAACATGGTGGGTGACTTTGGCGGTGGCGGAATGTTCCTCGCATACGGAGTTGTTTGTGCATTGTTGGAAGCACAGAAGTCGGGCAAGGGTCAGGTTGTTGACACTGCAATGGTGGATGGTGCGGCCGTATTGATGACGATGTTCTGGTCATTCAAGTCAATGGGAATCTTCAATGAGAATGCTCCTGGTACAAACTTGTTGGACACCGGCGCACATTTCTATGACGTGTTCGAGTGCAAAGACGGCAAGTACGTATCGCTTGGTTCCATCGAGCCACAGTTTTATGCAGAGCTCCTGAAACTCACTGGTTTAGAGGGTGATCCTGAGTTTGCGAAGCAGATGGACTCGTCGCAGTGGCCGCACCTAAAGGAACGTCTACGTGACGTGATGAAGCAAAAGACGCAAGATGAGTGGTGCGCCATGATGGAAGCAACAGATGTGTGCTTTGCACCTGTTCTCACCATGAGTGAAGCCGCTGCGCATCCACACAATGTCGAGCGTCAAACGTTCATCAACATCAATGGTCATATGCAGCCGGCACCTGCTCCGCGCTTTTCGCGCACGACGCCCGAAGTAACGCGAGCATCTGCTCACCCGGGTCAGCACACGGCAGATATTTTGCGTGATTGGGGCGTGTCAAATGTTGATGCACTCTTGGCCAGCGGCGCCGCCAAGCAGGCATAGTGGCAACTCTTGTTTGTTTTCATGCTCATCCCGATGATGAATGCATCGGGACCGGAGGAACAATTGCGCGTGCTTCCGCAGAGGGTCATCGCGTCGTTCTCGTTGTAGCCACTAACGGTGATCATGGCGAAGTGCCGTCTGATTTGCCGGCGGGGGAGACTCTTGTCAGTGTGCGCAATCGGGAGACACATGCATCGGCAGAAGTACTTGGTGTTCACCGTGTTGTGTTCCTTGGGTACGAAGACAGCGGAATGACTGGATGGGCTCAAAACGAAAACCCTGGAGCATTTTGCAACGCCTCGTTAGATGAAGCCGCTCACAAATTGGCAGATGTGTTGCGCGAAGAACAAGCCGACGTACTCACAACGTACGACTGGCATGGTGGTTATGGCCACCCCGATCACATCATGGTGCACAAGGTGGGGCATCGCGCTGCGGAACTTTTCCCTTCTGTTCGAGTCTTGGAAGGAACCATGAATCGCGATCAGATGCGTCGTGGACTAGAGGCTGCTCGAGCCGCGGGAATGTTGCCACCAGACCGTGAAGATTTCAATCCGGATGGTCCGATGGATGATGGAAATCCGATGGGCTCATTGGAGTCAGAAATCAACTTGAAGGTTGATGTGGTGAAGTACGCCACCAAAAAACGAGCCGCGATGAAGTGTCACGCAAGCCAACTGGGCGATTCCAGTTTCTTTCTGTCAATGGATGAGGAACGCTTTGCACATCAATTCGGTTTTGAATGGTTCATTGATCCGAAAGACAACAGCCCAATGCGTGATGGATGGATTTTCGAATGACACGTGTGTACATGGTGCGACATGGTCGAGCTGCGGCGGGATGGAATGAAGATCCAGATCCTGCTCTCGATGAATTGGGCCGTCAGCAATCACTGCGAGTCGCTAGTGCATTGTCTGCGCGCGGACCATTGCCGGTGTGGTCTAGTCCACTCTTACGTTGTCAACAGACGGCATTTCCATTAGCAACGTCGTGGAAACAAGATGTTCGAATTGAGCCTTTTGTTGGAGAGATTCCGTCGCCAGAGGGATATGCCTTAGAAGACCGCGTGACATGGTTGCGCGACGCCATGTCAGGGACATGGGCCGATGTTGCTCGCACATCTGGTGAGCACTACGCCGTGTATCGCCAAGCAATTTCAGATTGTGTTGCATCAATTGATGTTGACACCGTCATCTTCAGCCATTTCATTGCAATTAATGCAGTGATTGGTGCTGCAACTAACGACGACAAGGTGGTCATTTCGCATCTTGATAACTGTTCTGTGACAACGTTTGATGTCACGGATGGCGAATTGACATTGATTGAGTTGGGTGGCGAAGCCGACACCCTGATTCGTTAGTAGGCTGACAGCGTGTTGTCGACATCACTTCTTGAATTCCATACGTCGTGGACGTGGATTGTCATCATTAGTAACGGTCTTGCTGGCGTATGGGCTCTGTCCGCCCACAAAGTGACGCAGTTGCGAACACGCGCACTGTGGTGGTTTACAGGACTCGCACAGATCACAATTTTCGTCCAGGTAGCCCTTGGTGTCACATTGGTGAACAAACAGAAGTTGGAATTTCCGGCATTTCACGCTTTTTACGGATTTGTTGCCATCATTGCCGTTGCCATCATCTACTCGTACCGTTTCCAGATGAAGAGCAAGATGTATCTCTTGTACGGCGGTGGTGGATTGTTCTTGATGGGTCTTGGCATCCGCGCCATGCTCGTCGGCCAGTCCTAAATCTTCGAACCATCGCATAAAACAAAAAATGGCCCCCGCCGAAGCAAGGGCCATTTTTTATAAAGTGTCTTACGACAGTGAAGACTCGAGCTCTTCCAACGACTTCACCAGCTGTGTCGGCAACTTGCTGCCGAACTGTGCGAAGTGATCGCGAATCTGTGGAAGTGCTTCCTTCCAGCCCTTTTCATCCACCGACAAAATCTCTTCAAGATCGTTGATGGCAATGTCGAGGCCGGCGGTGTCGATGTCGGCTGGTGCAGGCAAGTAACCAATGCTGGTCTTCGTTGCAGAGCCCTTGCCGTCGACACGGTCGAAGATCCACTTCAGCACGCGACTGTTCTCGCCGTATCCCGGCCACAAGAAACGACCGTCTTCATCCCGGCGGAACCAGTTGACGAAGAAAATCTTTGGAAGGCTCTCGCCCTTGGTTGCTGCACCAATCTTCAACCAGTGTCCGAAGTAGTCAGCCATGTTGTAGCCACAGAAGGGGAGCATGGCCATGGGGTCGAAACGCAAGTTGCCAACCGCACCAGCCTGTGCTGCAGTTGTTTCGGACGCCATGATGCTTCCAAGGAACACGCCATGGTTCCAGTCGAATGCTTCTGTCACCAATGGAACTGTTGTGCGGCGACGTCCGCCAAACAAAATGGCAGAGATGGGAACGCCTGCTGGGTCTTCCCATTCAGGTGCGATGCATGGGCACTGCGATGCAGGTGCGGTGAAGCGTGCATTCGGATGCGCAGCAACAGCTTCACTCTCTGGAGTCCACACGTTGCCTTTCCAGTCGGTGGCACGTGCAGGAGGAGTGTCGCTCATTCCTTCCCACCACACATCGCCGTCGGCGGTGAGTGCGGTGTTGGTGAAAAGCGAGTTGCCCCACAAAGTTTCCATCGCGTTTGCGTTGGTGTCGTTGCCAGTCCCTGGAGCAACACCAAAGAACCCTGCTTCTGGGTTGATGGCATACAAACGACCATCGTCACCGAACTTCATCCAGCAAATGTCGTCGCCAATTGTTTCAGCTTTCCAGCCTGGAATTGTTGGAACCAACATGGCGAGATTTGTCTTGCCACATGCTGATGGGAATGCAGCAGCGACGTACTTCGATGCACCTTCTGGATTGGTGAGCTTGAGAATCAACATGTGCTCGGCCAACCAACCAGCGTCGCGTGCCATGACAGATGCAATGCGCAATGCGAAGCACTTCTTGCCAAGCAATGCGTTTCCGCCGTAGCCAGATCCGTATGACCAAATCTCACGAGTTTCTGGGAAGTGAACGATGTACTTGTTGTCTGGGTTGCACGGCCATGCAGAACTCTTTTGTCCTGGCTGAAGTGGGTCGCCAACGGAGTGAACACATGGGACCCAGTCGTTGTTGCCAAGAACATCGAGCGCGCCCTGGCCCATGCGGGTCATGATGCGCATGCTGACGGCTACGTATGCGCTGTCCGTTAATTGAACACCAATATGTGCAATGGGGGATCCAAGGGGCCCCATGGAGAATGGAACCACATACATGGTGCGACCACGCATGGCGCCCTTGTACAGAGAATTCATTTCGGCACGCATCTCTGATGGTTCGCGCCAGTTGTTGTTCGGGCCCGCGTCGTCTTTGTCTGTTGAACAAATAAACGTGCGGTCTTCCACTCGAGCAACGTCGCCCGGATCGGAGTGCGCCCAGTAACTGTTTGGACGCTTTGCCTCATCCAGTTTTGTGAAGGTGCCAGCGTCGACAAGTGATTGACACAATGCTTCGTATTCGTCTGCCGAACCGTCGCACCAGTAGATGGATTCTGGCTGAAGAATTTCTGCCCAATCGTTTACCCACTGTTGCAGTCGCGTATTGGAAGTGCTTGCAGCCATCTGCTGACCTCTGTTCTCAGTTTGTCGTTCGGGAAATAGCCGTTTGGAGTTTTCCAACCGTTCACCCTGGAGGGTTGGCTACAGCCTAAAACTTAGGAGGCAGGGGTGCCCATATCTGATTCGGAGCCCAGACTGAGACTTGTGGCACGACCAGAGGAGTCGAGAACAAACACCACGCGCTGACCCTGCCGCAACATGCGAAAGATAGAGCCCTCAAGGGCATCTGGAGCCAAGTTGAATTCAGAGAGGTCGGTGTCGCTGATGACGACACCTTCACCGCTGGTGGGGTCGTATGCCTTGATGACGCCCTGCATGGGTGCCTTTAGCGGCCGGCCTTGACGACTTTGCCCGACTTAATGCATGCGGTGCATGCATAGACGCGACGTGGCGCACCCTTCACAATGGCGCGGACACGCTGGATATTTGGGCTCCAACGACGCTTTGTGCGCACGTGGGAGTGAGAGACGGACATGCCCCACGATGGGCCTTTGCCACAAACTTCACACACTGCAGCCATGATGGAAACCTCTTCGACTCGGCGAAAGGTACCGGAGGCCTTTCGAACGCGAATACAAAAACTACCAGCGAGACAGAAGAGACCCCAACCGATCGGGGGAGGAATCACCATTTCGGTGAATCAATGCCACCGCCCCCGTTCTTACTAGCCTTAGCGACTGTGGCAGGGGTGGAGAAACTTGGGGCGTCAGAGCTCAGGTTGGTCGTCGTGGCCTTCCGCGACGCCATGAAGACCCATCAGGCCTCCATCAATCGGTTGAACGTCTACCCAGTGCCAGATGGAGATACGGGCACAAACATGGCCCGTACCCTCGATGCGGTTGTGGCCGAGTTGTCCACTGCAGCCCCCGATATGGCGGCCACATGCCAAGCAATTGGTCACGGGTCTCTCATGGGTGCTCGTGGAAATAGTGGTGTGATCCTCAGTCAAGTTCTTCGTGGGCTGTCGTCATCGGTGGCCACAACGGGTGACAGTGGCGCCTCTGCCTCAGACATCGCTGCAGCGTTTTCAAAAGCAGCGGCTGCCGCATACGAAGCAGTTCTCAAACCAATTGAAGGAACAATCCTCACGGTCGTGCGTGAATCTGCAGAGGCAGCTGTTGAAGCAGTCAGCGGAAGTGCAGACGTGGTCACGGTGTTATCGGCGGCGCGTGAACGTGGTCGCGATGCATTGGCACGCACACCAGACATGTTGCCGGTTCTCAAAGATGCAGGTGTAGTCGATGCTGGTGGTGCCGGGTTCTTGTTGCTCCTCGATTCTTTCTTGCACGTTCTCGCAGGTGAGCCGAT
>JBIIJW010000128.1:0-4987 GCA_044233525.1 Ilumatobacteraceae bacterium
ACGGTTCGATGTAATGCAACGCCATATTCATGCATAGACAACAAACCAACATGCGCCATGTTGACCAACGCCAACCATGACCCTGCTTGTGTTGCCGATGATGCAAGTGCACTCAACAACGACAGCGATGCCCCGCCAGAGATGCCGTAGACAAATCCACGCTCGAGACCACGTGCGGGAAACAGGGGTGCAAGTTCATGAGGAACACTGAGAGGTCCGTATCCAGAGACAGCACGCGCACCGACGCGTTCAGCGAATTGAGTGCCTGTCTCCAACGCAGAAACATGTGGCCCCGACAATGTGAGCGACCCAATAGTGGACATGGCGCCACCATAGCGAACACATGTTCGTAAGTTTCAGGCCGTATGTGGCCGCAGGATTATCCCTGCTTGGCGAGCCACTTCTCGCGGCCAAGACGGCTGCGCTCCCACAAATGAGCAGGGACGCGAGGGTCGAGACCAGCGCCTGCACCATCAGCGGCCGGAGCTGCCGCAGCCGGAGCTGCTTCGGCTGGCATTTGTGCCAATAGCTCTTCCACGCTTGGCGGAGCCATGCCTGGCTTCCAGTACTGATACAAATCGCGAACGATGTCGTTCAAGCCAGATTGCGAGGCGCCAGATGACAACTGTGCGGTGACGATGTTTCCATACACATGCACCCAGGACACCTGACCAGATTCCAAGAAACGCCGTGCGAGAACCGCGGCGGGACGGGTTCCTTTGGCTTCAGCCACTGAGGTAAAACGCTCGTGACCCATTCCGGTGAGTGAACGGTTGGTTTCAAAACGAACAACGGCGGCGTTGCCACCGGCCTTTTGCTCTACTGCTACTGGCTGACCCATAAATGTCACGCTAGTCAACCTGCCTCGGCTTCGCCTACTAATCCGAGAGGCAGGTACCGTACGCAGTACATATCTCGACCCCTCGGGGTCCTGTTCTAGGGGAACACCATGGCAGACATCACCATTGAAGAGTTCGAAAAAGAAGCTCGCGCTTTCCTTGAAGCAAATGCAGAAAAGCGCCCCGTAGAAAAAGCCTTCGTCTGGGGCGAAGGTTCCGACAACTTCTATCGCGAAAAAGATCGCGCCCAAGAAGCTGCTCAAGCAGAAGATGCAAAGAAGTGGCGCCAAAAGAAGTTCGATGCTGGCTTCGGTTGGATTTCAGGACCACAGGCATACGGCGGTCGCGGACTCGCACCAGCGTTCGATCGTCTGTACAGCCAGATGGAAGCCACCTATCGCGTACCAGACCAAAGCGCATTTGCCATCAGCCTCGGAATGGTGACACCAACAATTCTCGATCACGGTTCACAAGAAGCACGTGATGCATACGTGCGCAAGTTGTGGCGTGGCGAAATGATTGCATCACAGTTGTTCTCAGAGCCAGGTGCAGGTTCCGACCTTGCATCACTCACCACAAAGGCTGTCAAAGACGGCGACGAATGGGTCATCACCGGTCAAAAGGTGTGGACCACTGGTGCCCACTACTCAGACATCGGCGAAATCATGACCCGCACCGACTGGGATTTACCAAAGCACAAGGGCCTCACCGCTTTCATCATCGACTTCAAGGATCCAAACGTTGAAGTTCGTCCACTGAAGCAGATGACCGGAGGCGCAAGCTTCAACGAAATCTTCTTCAACGAAGTTCGCGTGAAGGACAACATGCGTTTGGGCGATGTCAACAACGGATGGAACGTTGCACTCACCACCCTCATGAACGAGCGCGCATCAATTGGCACCAACAACTCCGGTGACAACAACTTGCTCACACGCGTGATTGCAATGGTGAAGCACTACGGCTTGGAAAACGATCCGATTATTCGTCACGAACTTGCCGACATCGTCATGAACTACCGCATTGCTGGCATGAACGCAGCACGCACCACCGCAAAGGCAAAGGCTGGCCAGTTACCCGGACCAGAAGGCTCCATTGGCAAGATGGTTCTTGTCAACAACCAGGCACGTCTTGTGAAGTTCCTGTCCCATGTTCTCGGACCAAAGCTGATTGCTGATGGTGGCGAATGGGGAACCTACGCGTGGGCAAACTTCGTTCTCGGAACACCAGGTCTTCGTATTGCTGGTGGCTCGGACGAAGTCATGCGCAACATCGTTGGTGAGCGCGTGCTTGGACTTCCAAAAGAGCCAGGCATCGACTCACGTTCGCCATTCAAAGACATCAAGGTGTCCACCACAAAGTAAGTGGCGGCGCTTCGGCGCTACAACAAATTCCATGACTTGCGATGCAAGTCGGTGAGTCCGTGCGTCTTGATTGCATCGGTGTGAACCTTTGCGCCATAGCCCTTGTTGCCATCCCATCCGTAGTGAGGGAACTGTTGATGTAGTTCTGTCATCAATGCATCACGCTCAACTTTTGCAATCACACTTGCAGCAGAGACGCACGCGCAGTCTTGGTCGGCCTTCACTCGAGTCACCACACGAGGCCCGTTGTCTTCTTCAACAAGAAACGATGAGTTGCCATCCAATATCAACACACCGGGAGTTACACCAAGTTTTTGCAGTGCGCGGCTGGCAGCCAGACCAAGTGCAGACATGATGCCAATCTTGTCAATCTCTTGTGCTGTTGCAGACCCAGTTGCCCATGCAAGGCCCCACTCTTTCGCAACTGGAACCATTGCCTCTCGACGCTTTGGTGTCATCAACTTTGAATCACGCAGTCCAGCAGGAATATCCCCTACCGATGCATCAATAGCCACCACGCCAATCGTGACGGGGCCAGCAATGGCACCACGCCCTACTTCATCCACTCCAGCCACAATGCGTACGCCGCCTGCGAAGAACTCGCGTTCAACATCAAGAGTTGGTTCCGGCCTCGCCACATCACCGAGCGTAGGCTTCACACATGGCGCGCACCGCATCAATCACCGTTGGCAATTACGAGTACACGGCCCAAGATGCGCAAAAGACCATCAGCAAACTTGATGAGATCTGGCAACACCACGCACACGAGTCACAGATTCCTGATGGCTGGCTAGCAGGCGCCCGCGGGTTTCTCGCTGAACTGTCATCTCTAGGTGGCATCAAATTGCCGTCGCTAGAAAATGTGGATGATGCATTTGTTGCACTCACGAAATTGCTTGTAGCGAAATACGCAGAGCTCGTGCCCGAACAACGCGAGGCACTTCTTGCTGCTGCATGGCGCTTCTTCCCCACCATGCGCATGCTCAACGAAGAACACACAGGCAGGGTCGCTCACCTTCACGCATCAAAAGGGCTGCCCAAGAAAGCAATTGATAGCGCTGTCATTTCATGGAAGGGCGTGGAGGGCGATGTGCAAGAGTCACGCGCACACCATGGACGCCCATGGCAAGCGTTGTGTATTTGGTCAACAAACGCCATTGAATCACTACAGCGCGACGGCCACCCCATTGCGCCAGGGTACGCGGGCGAAAACATCACTGTGTCAGGAATTCCCGCAACAGCATTTCGTCCTGGCGCACATTTCCGCATTGGAAAAGTGCGTGGATTTCTCACGGCCTACGCCATTCCCTGCAGCCAAAACAACGACTGGTTTCTCAACAAGAACTTCATGGCCATGAGCCACGAACGCGGCAACTACAGCCGTCTGTACGCCATGGTGACAACGTGTGGCACCATCACCGTTGGCGACACTTTTGAGCTGTTCACAGATCGCTAATGCGACACACGCTCCAACAAGCGGGACAAGTCACTGAATTTCGCTTGTTGATACGGAGTCACACACGGCGACCCTTGCGCCCAATGCACCACTGAATCGTTTGCATCAAGTTCAGCAATCATGGATGCAGTAGTCATCTCCACCACGTCGTCATCGTGGCGAGCATGCATACACACGGTCCAGCCATTGTCGCCACCAACATGTGACGACAAATGCTGTTTCAACGATTCAACATCTACCGGTGTCTGCGCAAGGACTGTCCGAGAGGCGTTCAATCGCGGATCCACCAACAAGTGCACCGGCTGTTTCGGATGCCGATATGCCGCATCAAATTCAGGAATCGTGGTGCGGTTTGAAATCGCCCACGTTGACGACACCTGAAGACTCGACACCGTTGACCCACTTGTCTCCAGCACCCACGCATCAACGGGGTCGGCAATCAAAAAGCTGCTCCAGTAAGGACGGCGTGGCGCGCCACCACGTGTGTCGTGTCCGCTGCCGCCTTGGCCATATTCACCAATCAACGCCACAACCACATCACAGGCCTCTGCGGCCGTTGTGGCGCGTTCCAACGCCAATCGAACAAGGTCCATGCCAATTAACGCATCCGGAGCCATACGCGGGTCGTCAACGGTGTAGATCGTTTCGTTTCCGATTGCGACACCGGCTTCATTCACACCGTGTTCTGCTCCCCAACACCACTCGGGCAACGACAATGCACACGCCAACGTGTGCCCCGAAAACGGAGCAACAGCGATATGCGTTGCTTTTATTTCCTTGGTGTCGCGCCGAGACGGATTGAATCGAATGATTTGTTTCTCTCGAGCGGGACGATCGGAGTTCTTTGCGAAAAGTGTTTGCCCGCTGCGTGAACTGTGCGGCAATGCAACCAGGCAATCACACATGTTGGTGAGATGGTGCTTCTAGCAACGCTTCACCAGAGGCATCCGTGGTGTACCACTCACCGTGATTCAGCACAATGCCAGGCGCGCCGTTGACTTCCCACAAGACCGCCGGTCGTGCACCATGCCAACGAACTGCATAACTCACTGTTCTAAACGGGTCAGCCGGCAGATTGCGAACATCAAACGATGCACCCCACCATGGTTCTGGAATGCCATGAGACAAGATGCCACACTCTCCGCCACTTGGTGACCCCGACGCCAAGAGTTCTTCCACCCATGCGATTGCGGCAAGGCCTTCCGGCATCTCCAGCGGGAACTCTTCCACTGGACGATCCGCAAGACGCAACCATGCAGCACCAATGTCGCCTGCAGCTGTATCGTCACCCAACTTCACACAAGACCACGCAGCAGACAACAACAAATTCT
>JBIIJW010000129.1:0-4934 GCA_044233525.1 Ilumatobacteraceae bacterium
GTGTTCGAAAAGTTTGCAGTGCGACCCGCCACTCCGCTCACCATGTCGCCGGACAGCATCGAAAAGAATCGCGACACATGGCTTGATACGTGGAGAGCAATCGCCTTGTGATGAATAACGTCTCCAAAATAATGCGGCGAGTACAGCTCCTTCCGATGGTTGCACTCGCCCTGTTCTTTGGATTTCCGGTTGCATCAATGGTGGTGCGATTCTTGCGACCGTCGTCAGTCGTCGCCACAATCGCCGATTCGTCACTTGCGCAGGTCTGGTGGTTCACCACATGGCAAGCAACAGCATCAACTGTGCTTACTGTGGCAGTCGGCCTTCCACTCACATGGGCCATTGCGAGGCATGCATTTCCTGGCGCCAGAACAATCATGGGCCTTGTGACAGTTCCGTTTTTCATGCCCGCGGTAGTTGTTGCAACTGGCGTGAAAGCGGTTTTGACATCGCCGTCCGTGATGGGAATCTTGTGGGCACATGTTGTGTTCAACGTGGCTGTCATTGTGCGCATCGTTGGCCCTCGATGGGCACTGATGGATCCATCGCTTGAAGACACCGCTGCCGACCTTGGTGCGAACTCGTGGAGAACATTTCGCTTTATCTCTCTCCCCTACATCAACGATTCACTTCGGCAAGCCAGTGCCATTGTGTTCATGTTTTGTTTTTCAAGCTTTGGGGTGATCGCCATCTTGGGCGGCATTTCACGACGAACGATTGAAGCCGAGGTCTTTATTCAGGCAGTACGTCTCGGTGACACAACAACAGCAATTTCACTATCCGTCCTCCAGGCGATTGCCATCTTGGTGGTGTACGCCATCGGAACACGACATCAACGCTTGCATTACGACGAACTCACCGTGTCTGCACAGCATCGCACGGTTGAGCGTCGACATCGTCTGTTTTTCGCAGTCGCGATCACGATTCCCACATTGATTGTTGTAACACCACTCCTCGGAGTCATCGTGAAGTCATTCATTGTTGACGGTTCATTTACATTGAACAGCTATCGATGGCTCTTCAATGGAACCACGGAGGCAATTGGCATCAACACTGCCAACACACTTCTGACGTCTCTTACATTCGCACTCGTCTGTGCATCCATCACCACGCTGTGCGCGCTCACCATTGCTCACGCACGGAACGACAGCAGGTTGATGAACACATTGACCGCCGTCCCCCTGATGACGTCAGCTGTCACACTTGGTCTCGGCGTGATTGTCACGTTCAATGCAAACCCATTCAATTGGCGAAGCGAACGGTGGTTGATTCCCGTGTTGCATTGCGTGATCGCGCTACCGCTCGCTTTGAGAACTCTCGACCCCGCAGTTCGCGCGATTCCGATTGAAACCCGCCAGGCCGCAGCATCTCTTGGCGCATCGCCATGGCGGGTGTGGCGCCGAATCGAACTACCTCTTCTCCTACCCTCCATTCGACGCGCCGCAGGGCTCTCTGGTGCAATTTCGCTCGGCGAATTCGGCGCCACGTCATTTCTCACGCGCAGTGACTCCACCACCATCCCCCTCGCTATTCAGCAATTACTGGGCCACCCCGGTGACACCTTGACGCAATCGGCCTTTGCTTTGGCCGCGTTGTGCGTGGTGACATTCACTCTTGCCCTTCGCGCTACGTAAGCGAAACGACTACGGTCAGCAACATGAAAGCTGCTGTTTACGACCAGGTTGGCGGACCCGACGTATTTCGATACGAAGATGTTCCAGAACCAGAACTTCGCAATGGATTTGTTCGCATCGACGTACAGGTCATCGCAATTCAAGGAGGCGATCTGCTTCATCGTCAAGGTGGTGTGTTGGCCAGTACACCACACATTGTCGGTTACCAAGCAGCAGGAATCGTTCGCGATGTTGGAAGTGGAGTCACACGAATTACACCAGGTCAACGAGTGGTTGCCACCATGGGGTACGGGTCTCACGCAGAAGTCGTCTGCGTTCCAGAGCAATCTGTATGGGTCATTCCAGATGGAGCGTCTATAGAAGAAGGTGCGGGCGTTCCCATTGAGTTCGGCACGGCACACGACTGCCTCTTTGAGTTTGGCGGATTAACCGCTGGTGAACATGTACTCATTCAGGCCGGCGCCGGTGGCGTGGGA
Organism: Ilumatobacteraceae bacterium; assembly: GCA_044233525.1. Taxonomy (GTDB): domain Bacteria; phylum Actinomycetota; class Acidimicrobiia; order Acidimicrobiales; family Ilumatobacteraceae; genus UBA2093. Next base: position 2,111 of record JBIIJW010000129.1, read on the forward strand.
CTCGCTGCCATTCAGTTGGCAAAGGCGGCGGGTGCAACGGTGTATGCCACTGCATCTAGCGACGAGCGTCTCGCCCGATTGAAGCAATACGGTCTCGATCACGCCATCAACTACGCCACCAGCGATCCAGCACAGGCAGTGATGGAACTCACCAACGGCAAGGGCGTCAATCTTGTTGTTGACCCTGTTGGGGGCAAAACACTTGAATCAAGCGTCGCCGCCTTGGCCTATCGAGGACGTGTTAGTTGGGTGGGCAGAGCAGGCCGAGAGGCGCAACCGCCCGAAATCTGGCCAATTATGCAGAAAAATGCCTCAATTACTGGGGTTTTCCTTGGTGCAGAGATGGTGATGAACGGTCACCGCACTCATCCACTTATTGACTCACTGCTTCATCGCGTGGCTCAACGTGAACTCACTGTGGTCATCGACAAGACCTTCCATCTCGCCGAGGCTGCCGACGCACACCGCTACATCGAGAGTCGTCAAGCTTTCGGTCGCGTCTTAATGACTCCATAGTTCCAACACCCCTGAACAACCGTCGCCATGTGTGACGGAAAAGGTATGTCAGATATCCCCGATTTCACTAGGGAAATGGAATACGGTTACATCCATGAAGAAGCGTGAACTCATTCAAGCAGTAGCCCTACACACCGGCCTCAACAATAAAGATGCCGCAAAAGCCGTCGAAGGAACCATCGACGTCATTCTTGCGAACGTCGCTAAAGGTGAAGTCGTCAACCTTTCCGGTTTCGCAAAGTTTGCGAAGATCAAGCGTCCAGCACGCATGGGTCGTAACCCAGCCACCGGTGAGCAGATCAAGATCAAAGCAAAGACAGTTGCAAAGATCACTGCACTCAAAGGTTTCAAAGACATCGCACTTGGCGCAGCACCTGCACCAAAGTTGAACACAAAGCCAATCGTTGCGGCTCCTGCAAAGAAGGCAGCACCAGCAAAGAAAGCAGCTCCTAAGAAGGCTGCAAAGAAGACCACAAAGAAAGCAGCTCCTAAGAAGGCTGCAAAGAAGGGCGCCAAGAAGCGCTAATCGCTTCTTAATAAGCACTGGGAACAACCCGGTGGCCGTGATTGAAAAAATCATGTGCCACCGGGTTGTTTTATTTTCATCACGAGGTGAATAACTAGCATGACACCTATGACAACATCATCCCCTGTCGTTGGCTTTATTGGTACTGGTCACATTGCAACGTTTCATTCAAAGATGCTGAAGCGCAGTGGTGTCAACATGGTGCGAGGCGGCTGCTTTGACATCGACGCAGAACGTGCCACCACATTTGCTCAAGCGTCCGGCAGCACCGTGATGTCGTCGGCAGAAGAAGTCATCGCATCAAGTGATCTTGTGTACATCTGTACATGGACCAGCGAGCATGCACCATTGGTGAACAAGTGCATCGCTGCAGGAAAACCATTCTTCTGCGAGAAACCATTGGGCGTTTCATTTGAACAAGCAAAAGAAATGAATACTGCAGCGCAATCATCTGGCTTACCGCATCAATGTGGACTGATCTTGCGCCGATCACCTGCCTATTTGTGGGCGCGCGAACTCATCACAGATCCAGCCGCTGGAGCCGTGATGTCTGTGGTCTTTCGAGATGATCAATTCATCCCTGTCCAGGGTCACTACAAATCAACATGGCGAAGCGACAAAGACAAAGCGGGCGCAGGAACTCTTCTTGAACACAGTATTCACGACGTAGACATGTTGCGCTTCCTCATTGGCGATGTTTTATCGGTGAGTGCACGCGCCACGTACAGACACGGTCTTGACGAAATTGAAGATTGCGTTGCTGCATCTGTGCAATTTGCAAACGGCGCAGTGGGAACTCTCACCACTATTTGGCATGACAACTTGTCCCGCCCCAGCCTTCGTCATGTTGAGGTGTTCTGTGAACACCGCACTGTCATCATTGCGGGCGATGACTGGTTCGGCCCCGTGACATGGAGTGATGCAGACGGCTCTACTGGCTCTTTGGCTGGCGAAGAACTCACTGAGAGAACCGCGCCATTAGCCATGACCGATGCGAATCCAGACGGCGCCTTTGTGCGCAATGCGGCATCCCGCCACAGTGCGTTTCCTGATTTCTCAATCGCGCTTGAAGCACACCGAGTTGTTGAAGCCATGTACCGCAGCGCACGCAGTGGTGGCAACTCCGTGGACGTTGCAAGCGTTCAATAACCATGTTGGTGGAGCGCCTCTCGATAGATGACATCATGTCGTTACGGGTTCGTGTCCTGCGTCAAGAAACCCCATCAACTACCGCCAACTACCCCGAAGACAAGTTGGGTGATGTTGTTCATTTTGGGATTCGTCTCAACGGAGATGTGGTTGCAACATCAACCTGGTTCTCAAAAGAATGCCCCGAGTCCCCCACGATTCCGGCCGTACAACTAAAGGGCATGGCAGTGGATACGACCTTGCAAACATCGGGGTATGGACGCGCTCTGATCGCGACAGGAATTGCATTTGCTACAGACCAAGGCGCACACGTGGTGTGGGCTAGGGCTCGCGATTCCGCCGTGGGCTTTTATGAAAAGTGCGGATTCACAGTTGTGGGAGATGGATTTATCGATGAACCCACCGGCATGCCGCACCACATTGTCATGCGAGACATTTAGTCGTAAATCGGCACCGAAGCCGTATAGAGCAACGTGGAATTCGGCTTCGGTTGGACTCGAGTTTCCATGCTCCATTCACCTGAATACGGAAACTGCATCACTCCACTCCAATGATTGGGGCCCACTTCAATTAAGTCAACGGGAATCGCAGGAATGTCGCGAGACGGCAATGTAAAAGACATCTTCACCGAAG
>JBIIJW010000009.1:0-18512 GCA_044233525.1 Ilumatobacteraceae bacterium
CGGTATCCGTATGCACAGACCGCAAATATCTCCCAGTTGGGTGCTGACAGTGGTCTGAATCATTCGTTCAACTATGTGCGAAACAGTGTCAAGGCAGTCGTCGATGCGTATTCAGGGAAAGTCACCTTGTATGCGATGGACACAAAAGATCCCATCATTCGTATGTGGGCATCGGCGTTTCCGAAGTTGTTTGCAAAGAAATCACAGGTACCACCTGCTCTTGCTGCACATTTCAGATACCCAGAAGATCTGTTCCGTGTGCAAACCAACGTCTTTGGTCGTTATCAATTTGATGACGCAACACTGTTTTTCAACAGAGACGCCGCATGGAGCGTTGCACAGGCGCCTGCTTCCGAGCCAGAAGGTTCTAACGCAGGTGCGGGAATCACTCCGGGAGCTGCTGCAATGACGCCGGCCGATTCCATTGACGGAACGGATTCAAGTGCGCAACGTTTTAGCCCGTACTACAGCATTTTCCATGCACCGGGGTCTGAAACAGATATTGGTGAGTTTTCAATGGTTCGACCCTTTGTTCCGTTCTCCGCGGACGATAGCCGTAAAGAGCTTCGTTCGTTGATGGTGGTGTCAAGTGATCCAAAGACATACGGAAAGATCACGGTGTACGACGTGAAGTCACCACTTCCACCCGGACCTGCAACGGTGGCGGCAGAGTTTGAAAGCGAACCGACCATCTCGCAAACCATCACCCCACTCGACCAGCGCGGCTCACGCGTGATGTACGGAGATTTGCAATTTGTTCCTGTTGGCAAGGGCCTGATGTATCTCCGTCCGCTCTTCGTTTTGCCAGACGGTGAAGATTCAAAGCAGATTTTCGTTCGAAAAGTATTGGGCTCGTACAACGGTAAATCTGTGATCGGAAACAGCCTGACGGATGTCATTTCGCAGTTGTTCCCTGGTTTCTCTATGAACCTTGGCGACCGTGTCGGCGGAACATCGAATACTGGCTCCACAACTACCATCCCAGGTGCGCCTGTCACGACCGTTCCATCGTCAACGCTGACGCCGGCACAAATGTTGCAACAGGCTGATCGATTGTTTGCAGAAGCAGATGCTGCGCTGGCCAAGTCTCCACCAGACTTTGCGACGTATCAGTCAAAAACGCAACAAGCGCGAGCTCTTGTTCAGAAGGCGCTCACTGCAATCAAGTAAGTGAGCTAGCGGGAACGCTTCAGTAACTCGTTTGCCAAGTCTGCAAGGTCTTGTCTAAATGTGATTTCATAACGTGCTTGTTCGGCGGCAAGTCTGATTTGGGCCGACTTCAAGGCGTGGACCGTTTCATTCACAGTGTCATTGTCCGCGTGCTGTTGCAGTTTTTCAATGTCCGTACCCAGTTCATGGAGTTGTCGAGAGAGCTCAGCACCCATCCCAGTGATCCGCGTTTCCATGGTTGCCACTTGTTGGAGAAGAGAGGCCAGCGCACTTTGTTCTGCCTCGGCTTGCTGAGCGGTCGCCGTCACTTGATTCCGTAGCGCGTTGACTTCTGATTGCAGTGATTCCAACGCTTGGCGAGTCTTTTTTGAAGTTGAAAACATTGAAGTGGTGTGTCCGCGTGGTTGTGAGAAAGGAATGCCCCTTGTACCGTAATGCTCCTACTACGACGCGGGGTGGAGCAGCCCGGTAGCTCGTCGGGCTCATAACCCGAAGGTCGCAGGTTCAAATCCTGCCCCCGCCACCATTAAACGACCGGCCCTCTGGGTCGGTCGTTTTGTTTTGAGGATGACGTATCAGCCCTCGCGGTCGAGCGACACTGCCATGTCTGGAAGAGTGACCCATGGCTGGCGATCGACGCACCACACTTCCACGGCAGGCTTCACCGCTGACTTGTCGTTGAGAAGTCCAGCTTTGATGGCAATGACACCGTCACGCTTCATGAGTTCTGAAATCACTGAAGATCCACATGTGGGGCAGAAGCGCCTTTCCACGTACACGTCATCGTTGTTGTCGCCACGCTCTTGGTATGTGCGTAACTCGCCATTCAAGGTGAGTTGCGATTTGTGCGCAATGATATTGACGGAGAACGCGCTACCGCTTTGGCGCTGACAGTGCTCGCAGTGGCACACTGCGGTTGCTATTGGGTCTCCCGTTAGTTCGAACGTTACTGATCCACATAAACAATGTCCTGATGTCATATTCGGATGGTAGTGCACAGACGTTGTAGTGGGGAGAGTTGGGATAAGTCACGTTCGTTCGGGCGTGCTTGAGTTAGTACTTCAGGACGCAGAACTGCGAACATAAAGCAATGAGTATTCGTGGTGCAGCGTTTATCGCTGGAATTTATGAACATCCTGGTCGGGATCTTCCGGATCACACCATCTGGGATATTCATGCCGAAGTTGCAATTGGTGCTCTGGCGGACGCAGGTTTATCAATGTCGGACGTTGATGCATTGTTCTGCGATGGAACCGCTGGGTTTGGTGTTTTGACTTTGTGTGACCATCTCGGACTTCGTCCTCGATACGTGGACAGCACAGAAACCGGTGGGTCGTCTTACTTAGCGCACGTTGGCCATGCAGCCGCAGCGATTGCGGCCGGGAAGTGTTCGGTGGCCTTGGTGACTCTCGCTGGGAAGCCACGCACTGGCACTCCGTCTGTGAAGTGGGCGCCAGGACCAGAGAGCGGATTTGAAGGCGTGTGGGGCACGGCAAGCGCGGCACACAGTTATGCGCTGGCTGCTCAGCGACATATGTATGAATTCGGTACAACGTCGGCACAGCTGGCCGAAATAAAAGTGGCGGCCAGCATTCACGCGCAACACAACCCAAACGCATTTCTCAAGAACGTTGTCACAGTTGATGAAGTGTTGGAGTCACCAATGATTTCCGATCCATTACATCGTCTTGATTGCTGTGTGGTCACAGATGGTGGAGGAGCGCTGGTGGTTGTGTCTCCAGAGGTTGCAAAGAAACTGGGCAAGACCAACGCAAAAGTGCTGGGCCACGGTGAAGCAGTGAAGCACACCAGCAATGGTCGAATTGATCTCACCTACACCGGAGCTGCGATGTCTGGTCCGCGAGCATTCGAAGAGGCACGAGTATCGGTTTCCGATGTTGACTATGCATCGATTTATGACAGCTTCACCATCACCGTGTTGCAAACAATTGAAGACCTTGGTTTTTGCGAGAAAGGAAAAGGCGGCGAGTTTGTCCTCGATGGTGGGTTGGTGGCTCCGTTTGGAAAACTTCCGTTCAATACCGATGGTGGCGGCTTGAGTAACAACCATCCGTCGAATCGTGGCGGTATCACCAAAGTGATTGAGGCAGTTCGACAGTTACGCGGCGAAGCGCATCCCGCAGTGCAGGTACCAAACGTACAAATTGCTTTGGCACACGGCACCGGTGGAAGTCTTGGCTCACGTCACGGTTCAGTGACATTGCTTCTTGGTCAGGAGGACGCATGACATCATTACCAACTCCCGCACCGATGGTGACCACCACCACCGCCGCATTTTGGCAAGCAACATCTGAAGGCCGTTTTGTTCTTCAGCGATGCGAGGCCTGTGACCTTGTGGTGTGGTTCCCGCGGAAGCATTGTCCTGAATGTTGGACGGAAACACTGACCTCGTTCGATGCATCTGGTGAGGGCACCGTGTACAGCTTCACCATCATTCGCAAAGTGGCTAATGCTTACAAAGAAGCAACACCGTTTGTTGTCGCGTATGTAGAACTGGCCGAAGGGCCACGAGTGATGACCAACATCGTCGGGTGCGATGTGAACGAGGTGCAGGTTGGAATGCCAGTGGTGATGGAGTTCCATGACACGGGTGAGGGAAATGCGTTGTATCGCTTTCGTCCAGCGAACACCTGAGGAACCTCTATCGACTTGCTTCCAACTGATACATCGGGACTCCGTCATGGGGTGTCCATAAACCTGCGCCAATTTGGGTGAAGTGTTTGGTGAGGTGCTGGCGGTACCAGGTTGCACTTCGTTTGTAGACCTGCAGGTCTGTGCCGCGAGAATCCACAACATTCTCGTAATCCCATTTTGTTGGTAACTCTAAATACATCACCCAGCGAGTGCCTGCCGCCAAGTTCTCGATTGCAGAAACAAAAGATGAGTTGTCGAGATATTGCAACACGCTATGACACACCACGAGGTCTGCTTTTCGGGGCGGGGTCCATTCAACAATGTTGCGTAACTCGTGATTCCATGTCTTGCATGCATGTTCGCTGATGTCAATTGATTGAACGGAAACATCTGGGTGATGATCCGAGTACCAGTCCCTCCACATACCCATTCCTGCGCCCACGTCGAGAACGGTTCGAATGTTGACGCCCCACCACGCGCACATGTTGTGGATTGCACTCGCGAGATGTGAGATCTGCTCTTCGTTGTGAGCTCCATCTTTTCCGTAGAAGCGGGCGTAGTAGGACGAATCAAACGTGGGCACGGTGCAACGCTAGAGCGCGACTCCACGTGACACCCAAACATCAACTGTCACATGTGTTGCAGGGGAGGCTTCGGCGGCTGTTTGCCACCGCAAAGGTGTCATTGAGAAGAGGTCATGTGCGGTATCCGGTGGTAACGACAGTTCAAAAGTAAGGCGTTCTGATTCGTGGGCTTCAGTGGGCGGTTCTTGTCTTCGTTCTTCGCGTTGAAGAATTGATTCGTCCTTCTGTGGGCGCATTTGTTCTAAGTGCCGCGGTCCAGGCGTAACGGTGACCCACGTACCGCCTGGGTGCAACACGCGTTGATACTCAGCGTGCGAATGAGGAGCAAACACCGTGAACACTGCTGCGCATGATTGCTGAAGAACGGGTAATCGAAACGAGGTACCGACAACGCATTGCGCATCGGGGAGCAGCTTGCTGGCCATCTGGACTGCACGCTTCGAAATGTCGAGTCCGTAACGGTGTGATGCAGTGATCTGGCTGAGATACCAGCCTTCGCCACAGCCAATATCCAATACAGCACCATCGATCTGTCCAAGTGCGTCACTCAGCTTTTGTGCGATGGGGGAGTACCAACCCGCGTGCAAGAAACGTCGTCGCGCTTGTAGAGAATCCGCCGTGTCTCCTGGAGTTGAGTTTCCGGGGAGGCGGCCACTTGGCAGCAAGTGGAAGTACCCCTCCCGCGCACGATCAAAGGAATGGCCATTGCTGCAGACCACTCCAGATGCCGTGGTCGAGAACCCCTGACCGCAGTGAGGACAACACAGGATGCTGATTTTGTCCCAATCTCGGTTGTCCTGGATTGTCATCTCTACAGTCTTGCCGACCTGCCACCTCAGACCCATGAAGAAACGGCAGACTAAAAGGCGATGTTGACCCCTCGTCGCCTCACTGTTGCAGTTGCCGTCCTCACTGTTGTTGTGGCATTCCTGATTTGGCAAGTAGTGGCGTATGAATGGCTTGCGCAGGCGGATTATCGCGCAGTGCAATCGGCCCGCCGACTTGTTCCCGACAAAGGCATCTTCAGATTCACCGTTAACTTTGGCCTGCGCGGAGCTCTATTGACGGTGTTCATTCCATTGTTGGCGTGGGTGTCCTGGAAACGTCAGTCATGGGCGCCCATCGTCGGCTTTGCCATCGTGTTGTTGTTTCAAACTGGAATTACAGGTGCGCTGAAGTTGTCCATTGGCCGAGAACTTCCATGGCAATCCTGGCCGCTAATGGGTCGACTGGAAACAGGAGAACTGGGGTTTCCCTCGGGTCATGCCACCAATGTGCCAGCGCTCATCGGATACGTGGTGTGGTTCTTTACTCCATCTCGCAGCACATTGCGACGGGTGGGCTGGTGTGTTGTTGGTTTTCTGACCGTGTTGGTGAACATGTCGTCCTGGTTGATTCGAACGCATTGGCCAACAGATCTTTACGCTGGGAATGCAATTGGACTCATCGCACTTTTGACAGTCATTGCATTTATGAATGCTTCAGGGCTTAGTCCGTGGGCCACTTCTCAGCAGAAGCAAGTAGCTCGTCTCTGAACTGCGGATGAGAGATGTGCGCAAGAGCGCGCGATCTCTCTCGAATTGTTCGTCCTTCTAACTCTGCAATTCCAAATTCTGTAATCACAACATCAATTTGGTGACGAGGAGTGCTCACAACACTGCCGGCGGGGAACTGCGGCAGTATTCGGCTGGTGAGTGTTCCATTAATTGTGCTTGTCGATGGCAAACACACAAGGCTTCTTCCTTCAAGACGCAGTCCTGGTCCGGACACAAAGTCTTCATGGCCCCCTACGCCGCTGAACTGCACACCGTTGATACTGTCTGCCATCACTTGGCCCGATAAGTCGATTGCCAAAGCACCGTTGATGGTAATCATGTCGCGGTTGCGAGAAATGATTTCTGGTGAGTTCACTATTTTTACGGGAAGAAAACGCACGTCGTTGTTTTCGTGAAGCCACGAATACAACTCGGGAATACCTGCAGCAAAGGTTGTTGGCGAGAAGCCGTCAAAGTCGCTTCCTTTTTTGTTTGTTACTTTTCCTGCTTGATGTAGTCGCATCAACCCAGTAGTGAACATCTCAGAGTGAATTCCAAAATCACCCAGATCGCTTTCGGCTAGGAAGTTGGCAATCTGATTGGGAATTCCACCGATTCCAGTTTGCAGCGTGCTTCCAGAACGAATGAATGTCAATGCGTATTGTGCAATAGCAAGGTCGTCGTCACTAGCTGGTGCATCGGCCAAGTTGAGGGGTTCTCGGTCTGTCTCAATGAGTGCATCAATGTTGTCAACATGAATACGATGACCATGTTCTGGGAGAACACCAAAGGTTCGCGGAAACTTCTCACTTACTTCAACAATCACGATGCGATCTGGGTCTGCGGCGGCGCGATGAAGTTCGTCAATACTGGCGCCCGCGTGAACTGACAAACTCACCCAACCGTCCACTGGCGGTGCACCCGCGGTTGCCATCACTCGTGGCTGTAGCGACTCGAGAATCGGTTCAAAGCGTCGGAAGTCGGCTGGCACATAGTCAATCGATGCTCCACTGTCTCGAAGGAAACGTTCCGCTGGGCCGAAGAACCCGCTTCGATAGTGCACACCTGGGAGTGCAAGAACTGCGTATAGATCGGGCATTAAGGCACCAAAGACCTGCAAGTTTGTGAAGTCGGTTCGTGTGCCAAGTGCATGCATGAATCCACCAGGAACTCCAGGGCCAAGCGGGACGGCCAGAGTGTCCTCGGAGCGAATGAGAGCAACGGCATCTTCAACGGTCATGTGAGGCATGTGACCCATGGTACGCAGGTAGATGTTCTCGGTGTTGGCTGGCAGGCTCAAAGCAATGCAACGCGACCTTCTCGTTATCGGTGGCGGCCCTGCTGGGTCTGCCGCAGCCATTACGGCGGCTCGAGCAGGCTTGTCTGTCACCTTGTTTGAAAAAGGTTCACATGGTCGCGACAAAGTCTGTGGAGACGGGCTCACTCCTCGTGCAATTGCGGCACTTGACGAATTGAGAATTGACCATTCAGTAGCGCATCGCATTGACGGTTTGCGAATGATTGCTGGCAAGAAAGAGCGCGAATTGTTGTGGCCTGCAACAGATCGTTTTCCTCACCATGGAGCAGTGTGGCCTCGACATCGCTTTGACAATCATTTGCTCGATGTAGCAATTGCAAGCGGTGTTGATGTTCGCTTCAACTGCGAAGCGCTACCTGTGCTTGAAGGCAACCGCTGTATCGGAGTGTCTGTTGGTGCTGAATCATTCCGTTCTCCATTCACCGTTCTTGCTGCTGGTGCACAAGGTCAAGCCGCACAAATTCTTGGTGCAGTACGTGATCAAAACGAAACGTTTGGTTTGGCTATTCGCGCTTACGTTCCTAGTCCGCGTCATGGTGAACGTCATCTTGAAGCGTGTTTAAGCCTGAGTGACGAACACGGAACTGCAGTTCCTGGATACGGATGGATGTTTCCTGCCGGTGATGGAACAGTCAACATTGGCGTCGGCGCGTTGAGCACAATGAAGGGATTCAAGAAACTGAATCTCAATACGTTGCTCGATCAGTACTACGCGTTGGTTCGTGAATCTTGGGGTCTTGGTGAGTATGTGGAAAAACCACGTGCGTGGCGGCTTCCCATGAGTTGCGTGCGTCGCTCCGGGCCAGGTTGGGTAGCAGTTGGCGACTCGGCTGGTTTTGTGAATCCGATGAACGGCGAAGGAATTGACTACGGGCTTGAGTCTGGAATGTTGGCTGCCCAGAAATTCATTGAGAACCCAACCACTGCATCGCAGGCCTACGACAAAGAGGTCGGCGAGAGGTTCGACGCATTCTTGAGAACAGGGCGCCGATTCAGTTTTATCATCGGCCATCCGTGGTTGCTGAAGCCTGGACTTCGCGTCGCAGTCGGAACACAGAAAGCTGCAGACATCACGTTGGCCGTCATGGGTAATCTCATCGACTCATCAACTCCTGGTGCTGCTGGGCGCGTGATGCGAATTGCCGACACTTCATTGCGAATCGCTGACCCCGTGTTGCGTCGCACCCGTGCCAAGGCATAGTCAGCAGATAGGTTGGGCAACATGAGCAAGCCCGTTGTCACTGTCCCCGCTGGAGATCCACCAGCAGATCTTGTTATTGAAGACGTCACTGTTGGAGATGGCAAAGAAGCCACGAAGGGCGCGAATGTAGAGGTTCATTATGTGGGAGTTGCGTGGAGTACACAGCGCGAATTCGACGCATCGTGGAACCGTGGAGACACTTTCGAATTCCGACTCGGTGCTGGCCAAGTGATCTCTGGATGGGATCAAGGGGTTGCCGGCATGAAAGTTGGCGGTCGCCGAGTTCTCACCATTCCGCCTCAGATGGGGTACGGAAATCAGGGTGCGGGTGGCGTCATCAAGGGTGGCGAGACACTTATTTTCGTTGTTGACCTCCTGAATGTGAACTGATGATGTCTGACATGAATTTCTTTACCGCCAACGCGTCACTTGCTGGTGTCAGCAAATTGGAAGTGCCAGAGCTCACGTTGATGTATCGCATCGAGATGGCAGGGGAGTTGTTCTACAACAAACTCGCAGATCTTGTGAATAACGACGAAGCTGCATCCCTGTTGCGGAAGAACGCTGTGGAAGAGCGTGGGCATGCCCGTCGTTTGGCGCGCATGATCAGCATCAAGATTGGTCACGAGTGGGAGCCATCTGAAGAAGTGGAAGTATTACTCGACGTTCCGCTTCCAGATTCCATTGATCCTTCAATGTTTGCCGCCATTGTTAAAGGTGAAATTAACGGTGATGCCGGTTATCAAAAGTGGGCAGACGCAGAAGAAAACGAAGAAGTGGAACGACTGCTTCGACTGAATGGTCGCGAAGAAACAATTCATGCTGGGCGTGCTCAGCAAGTGTTTGAACTTCTCGGAGCGTAGGCCATGGCTGCAGATGTCGTCGTATATGACGGTGACTGCGGTATTTGTGAATGGTCTGCGTCGTGGATACGACGAAATGTTTCTGGAGTCGATGTGGTGTCGCATCGAGAGTACGGCGTGTCGTATTTGTCGTCGGTGTGGTTCATCACCTGGTCTGGCAGATACGAAGGTGCTGCGGCCGTTTCTGAAATTCTAAAGAGATCACGTGTCAAGGGTTATCAATACATCGGCACAGCTCTCGGCTTACCAATTGTTCGAATCATCGCTGCTGGCGTGTATTTCGTGATTGCGAAGAATCGCCGAACAATCTCCAAAATTTTTAGGCTCCGCGCCTGTTCGGTTCCTGGTCGATAACAATCAATCTTCGGAGCGGCGCTTTACACGTTGATTGAGGTATTACGGTAGTCCTAGTTCCTTATTTCTTATGCGCGCTGTTGTTGTTTATTGCCACCCCATAGAGGGAAGTTTCTGTTCCTCGTTACGAGATGCCGCGGTTCGCGGGCTTCAAACTGCTGGTCATGATGTCACATTGATTGATGTGACTGCAGACAACTTTGACCCTGTGATGACGATGGAAGAGTGGGATTCGTATTTTCGCTCTGAAGCGCACATTCCACCTGATGTTGCGACGTATGTAGAGGCAATTCGGGAAGCTGAAATTCTGGCTTTTGTTTATCCAACCTGGTGGTCGTCGGTTCCGGCCCAACTAAAGGGATGGATGGAACGTGTTCTTGTTCCAGAAATTGCGTTTACCTTTTCACGCAAGAACAAGATTCGACCTGGACTCAAAAAACTAAAGCATGTTGTTGTTGTCACCACGTTTGGGTCGCCGCGTTTGTATGTGCGTTTCATTAACGACAACGGTTCGCGACTCTTTCGTCGAAGTCTGCGGTCGGCCTCACCAAGATTGGTGAGAAATCATCGTTTTGTTCATTACAAGATGGATAAGTCAACCCCCCAGAGTCGCTCGGCGTTCCAGCAACGAGTTGAAGCAAAGTTGGCAAAACTATGAGGGTGCTTGTTGTCTCTGCGCATCCGTCGCCACAGTCGTCAGTGAGCGCGTTGCGTCACGATGTACTTCGCGTACTTGCCGATGGGCATCACGAGATTAGACATCACGATCTATACGAGGAATCGTTTAATCCTGTTTTTACTCCATATGAACGAAGTAATCACGTTGGCAACATCGATGCAAAACTTCAGCAGTTGCCAGAACTACGTCCATACGTTGAGAGTTTGCAGTGGTGTGAGGCCTTGGTGTTGGTGTATCCAACGTGGTGGGGCGCACAACCCGCCATCATGAAAGGCTGGATTGATCGAGTCTTCATGAATGAAGTGGCGTGGGTTCTTCCCGAAGGGAAAGCGCGCATTAAACCACTCCTCACTAATGTGCGACGTCTCATTGTTGTCACAACGCACGGCTCCAACAAGATTCTCAATTCGCTACAGGGTGAATCTGGAAAGCGAATCGCTATGAGATCTATTCGGTTGATGTTCCATCCGAGGGTTCGTACAACTTGGATCGGGGTGTACAGACTGGACAGATTGAGTCAACGTCAGCGACAAAAAAGAATGACAAAAGCTATTCGTCGTTTTCGTCGAGCATTGGGCTGAGTTGGCGTCTGGGGAAAAGGGCGAGAAGGGCGCAAAGCCCGAGAACTCTCACTGAAGCGGCGACCGACGCAGAATGTCGTACGTGTTCAATTCCACTTGTGTGCACGGTCGCCAGATACACCAGGACTGTTGTCGCAAACATGGAAGCGACAACTAACGCCACGCGACGAGTGGAACGCCGTAGGGATAAGACAACACAGGATGCAATCAGCACCATGGTCCACATCTGCCACGAGAGGAAGAATGCCCACGGAATCATCGGGCCGTTCTTCAGCGGAAAAAAATCGCCGTTTGGCGGTGTAAGAGATCCATCGGCCAACAGTTGGGCATGACGAAGAGTGTCGCTGGGATGAGTCACGAGGTACTTCGCCACCGTTCGCCAGCCATTGTCTTGTAACCATGTTGCAAGGTCGGGTCCACCAGCCCTCATGAGTGATGGCGGTTGTTGACCAGTTGGAAGATTCACTATGACAGCAACGTCGCGTGGTAAGTCATCGACATAGTCGTAACCCGTTGCACTACGCATACCCTCGATGTTGGGCATTCCATTGTTGGTGAACCATTCGAATCGTTCGTCATCAGAGATGACTCGACTTGAAACAACCGTATACAGATTCAACAACGACATGTGTTGAGATTGTTGAACAGTAAACGCACCAACCAGCACAAGAGCAATGAGGCCAACACCACCAACCGTCAATGATTTCCCACGCGTTCCTACAAACTTCCACATCACGGGAGCGGCGCACACGAGAGCAATGAGTAAGTGCGTGGGGCGGGACAAGACACAGAACGTGAGTGACCCCGCCCACCACAGGGTGGCTGCACTGGTGCGTACCTCGAGGCGGTACAGCGTTGACGCAATGGTCATCACCACAAAAGTGATGCTCAGCGATTCAGAGAGAATGGCGACGTCGTAGCGAATGATCTGTGGAGATAACCCCAAAAGAAGTGTCGCTGTGAACGCAGTTCGACGCCATCTCAGTGAGCGTGACAGCACCCACGCAAGTGCTCCCCAGGCAAGAGTTCCGAGCACTACATGAACAATGATTCGAGAGGTATCGGAGCCGGCGAGTGAAAAAATTAAAGGGATAGGCCACGGGCGATCGGTGCGGGAGAAGAAACTGAACGTGTCGTACCCCACTGAATCTGGGTATCGCTGAGCCGTTTGCCCGAAGGCAGCATTGCCACGAACCACAAAAGACACCACGAGTGCAGAGATCGCGAACCATTGCATCTGCAGTGGATGAAGCACGCGCCGCATCCTGTAGACGGTACTCGTCTATGCCTGCTTTCTATAGGTCTAGTACCGTTCATGCCATGAAATCGCTTCAAGTAGAAGAACTTGGTTCACTCGATTCTCTCCACCTTGTGGAGACCCCAGACGGTCCGTTGCCGGATTCTCACATCCGCATCGATATTCGTGCATGTGGATTGAACTTTGTTGATTCACTTCTCATCGAAGGTCGTTATCAGGTAAAGCCACCAGTTCCATTTCGACCTGGATCAGAAGTTGCCGGAGTTGTCACCGAGATTTCACGTGGAGTCACAAATGTTTCCGTTGGAGACCGTGTGTTTGTGCCAATCGGAGTGGGCGGGTTCTCAGACTCTGCGGTAGTTCATTCTGCGCGTGCACTGCGACTTCCAAACAACATGACAGACGGGCAAGCTGCGACATTTATGCAGAGTTATCTCACGGCGTGGTTTGCATTTCGTCATCGCGCAGATGTCCGTGAAGGAGACACCATGCTGGTGTTGGGAGCTGGTGGTGGAATTGGTCTTGCCGCGGTTGATCTCGCGGTGTCAATGGGAGTGCGTGTCATTGCAGCCGCATCATCGGATGAGAAGCGACAGCTTGCGATGGATGCAGGTGCGTTTGCAACAATTGACGTTCTCACGGAAGACGTCAAGCTTCGAGCACGAGAACTCGCCGACGGAAAGTTGGATTTGGTGTACGACCCCGTTGGTGGCGATTTAGCTGAACAGGCATTGCGTGCTTTGGGGTCTGGCGGTCAATACATGGTCGTTGGTTTTGTTGCTGGAATTCCAAAACTTCCCGCCAATTTGGTTCTCTTGGTGAACCGAACATTGGTGGGGGTCGATTGGGGAGCGTGGGTTGGCAAAAATCAGGCCGCACATGCAGAGATGGTGGCCGAAGTGCTCAAGCAAATCGGTGAAGGACGCTTGCATCCGGTGGAGCCTGTGTCATATCCCATGTCAAAAGCTGCCGACGCCCTGCGAGACATGCAGAACAGAAAAATTGCTGGCAAAGTCATTTTGGTTCCTGACTTTAGCTAGGCATCACGGTGTGCATGGCGCTGTGCCTGCATCATAAGTGGCGTTGTTGAGAGCGCTAATAAATCCCCATGAGTACGACGTGGGAGTCAAAGTCAACTGAACAACACCATGTTCTGAGTTCATCATGAATTGGCTACCTGGTACAGCGGGCCCGAGTTGATAGACCTGTCCACCACCAAGCCCGGAAATAATCATGGGCACACCACCGGCTGCTGGTGCCCCGGTTGCATCTAAAGGTGCAAACCGTTCGTAATGATGATCGTGTCCAGACATGACTAAATCGGCTCCGTGAGTAACAGACGCTTCCCAAAGAAAGCGCGACGACGCCGTGGCGAATTGCCCACTGGAGACATACGGATGATGCATCAGGACCGCTGCGCATTTTCCTTCAGCACGAGCTCGTTGAAGCTCGGCAATGAGCCATGTTGTTTGTGCAGAAGTTGCCGAACAGCCGGCATAGAGCTGACCTTGGCACCACGAATCAACAGCGATGATTCGCCATCCGCCAGCGTCGGTTGTCCAATAGGAGGCTGAGATTTCTCCGAAATACTCAACGTAGCCAGCAGCTCCGCTCACGATGTACTCGTGATTTCCACGAATCGGATACGTCAAGTTTTTGAACGCTCCCCACGTGGCCCCGTATGAGTTTGTAATTTCAGAAGCATTGACAGCGTCATGTTGAAGATCGCCGAGGACAAGGACAGCATCGGGAGACAATGAAGACACCAAAGCCGCCGTTGATGCTTCACCGCATTGGCTTCCTAACGGCCCAACTCCAAATCGTGCACGTCTGAGTTCGTTGCATCCAATATCTCCTGCAACAACGACCCGAGCAGATTGATCTGTACCTATTGGCTGAAGACGAATGCCGTGAGGCCACACCGCAATGCCACTACGGCGAAGTACTGCGCTTGAGTCGCCGAGTTGGCTTGATGAATTCAACCCCCAACACCACATTCCCGAGTTAGTGGCTGAGATGCCACACGCGTGGGTGTCGCCAGTTGAGACAACTCCCAAAAGACCCACTGCTGAGTTGGGTTGCACTTTTTGTGGTGATGCTGTGGCGATGTTGCTTCCATTTGCAAGTTGCCCAAATCGATTACGCCCCCAACACCAGGTTGTACTGGCGAGAGTTTGCGCACATACAAATTCTGTGCCTGCGTCGAGTGATTTGATTTGAGCACGCGATCCGGTGACAGGCACTACTCGTGAAGTTCCCCACGGTGCTCCCAATTGTCCGTAGTTGTTTCGGCCCCAGCACTGTGAGCGGTTTGTTGTGGAGACAATGCAGGTGAAAGCCCCACCAGTAGACACACTGAGTGCGCGAACCTTTGGCACATAAGTTGGTGTTGGTCGCGGCGATTGTGGTTGAAATCCAAGTTGGTGGTAATTGTTGCGTCCCCAACACCACACAGATTTCGTTGCGCGTACGGCGCAAGTATGTGCGAGCCCAACGTCTACTTGAACCGCTTGTGTCAGTTGAGACTGCACGGGAACAACCGATGACAAACGAGTTCCATCGCCAAGCTGTCCGTATTTATTGGCTCCCCAACACCACAGCGTGGAATCGCTCTTGCGCACACAGATGTGGTGTGTGCCAACTGATAAAGACGTGACTTGATTAATCGGCATCTGCACGGGAGTGAGTGTTGCAACTTGGGACAGTACCGATGGGGCATTCACAGGATCTGCCACAGTGTCTAGCAATCCCCAGCACCACACAGATGAGTCCATCGACAGTGCACATGTTCGTTGCCCGGCGGCTGATACAGCGGCTGCATTGGTCATGAGCGACGGAGAAAACGCAATAGTTCGCGTGGTTGTGCCAGTTCCAAGTTGGCCAACGCTGTTGTCACCTGTGCACCACACTGTGCCAGTACGCAGGACGCAGGAGTGTCGTGTACCTAATGCAGGCGATGACAGCGATGGGGGATTAACGACAGCCGGAGAAGTGCCTGATGAAGAAAATGCCGGAGATCCGACGAGAAACAGCCCCGCAATGCTCGCACAGACAACGAGGAGTACGTTGAAAGTGCGACGTTCAGGCATGACGCCACGCTAGTGATGCATATGCACCAATGTGCATCGGCTGTTTATAGAGCGAAACGCTGATACCCGGGAGCAGTGAGTGGCCAGGGCTGAATGTTCTCTAAATGTTGAGCTAGTCCTAGTGCCAAGCCATCGTGGAAACGTGGCGCGACAACTTGGAATCCACATGGGACGCCATGGTCGTCTAATCCCATGGGCACACTGACAGCGGGATGACCCGTGAAGTTGTTGTCGGGAGTGTTGAGAGTAATCATCGGATCTTTTGTGTTTCCGGCGTGCGTGGGGAGTGGGCCTTCGGCGGGCCATGATCGTGCATTTGCAGTGGGAGTCACGAGAACTGCGCCGTCCACTAAGAGATCGTCAAAACGAGCGGAGACGTCGTGCCTGAATCTCTGTGCCGCGATGTATTGGTCTGTGGTCACAGTGGAACCAAATTTCAATTGTTGCTGAACATATTCCGATAACTGATCCCACCGGTGTTCTTCGTGTCGCAAACTCTGCGTTAATTCGGCAGTGGAGATAACAAACCAATTCCAAATGGTGTCGTTGTTGCTTGGTGAGTCGACTCTCTCCACTGTTACTCCAGATGCAGCAAGGGCATCAAGCGTTTGTTCAAAGTTGGCTTCGATGTCCGGGTCAACGTCTGATCGGAATGTTCGACATGCGAGAATTTTCGTGGGCGTTTGTGGTTCCAGACGTATCCCAGAACGCGGAATTGAGAGAAAGTCTCCCCGAGCCTCTCCCAAGGTGATACGTGCTTCATACAGCACGTCTGCCACCGTTGCGTTTGTTGTTCCTTGAGTAGAGAACTCAATCCAGCGTGGAAGAATATTGCGTCCTATTGCTCCCATCGTTGGTTTGTATCCCACCAATCCCACTGCTGCTGCAGGACCGCGAACACTGCCGCCACCATCACTGGTTGTTGCGAGTGGTGTCAGGCCAGCAGCAAGCGCAGCTGTTGAGCCGCCACTTGAGCCGCCAGGCGACTTCTCTGTATTCCATGGATTACGCGTAGCGCCGTAGACAAGGTTTGATGTGTACGCAGTTGCTCCGAACTCTGGGCTATTGGTGCGGCCAATGACAATTGCGCCTTCGGCCCGCAGTCGTGCGACAACGGTGTCATCCGTGTCGTCAATTGGACCATTTGCGTACAAGCGTGACCCACTAGTAGTGACATGGCCTTTCACCCGAGCCATGTCTTTTACGAGGACGGGGAGTCCGGCAAGTAATCCTGTGCGGTTGTGTTTTCTCGCCGCGGACAAAGCTTCGTCTGCATAGACGGCTACAACAGCGTTGAGATGTTTCGCGTCTTCAATTCGCTGAAGACTCTCCTTGACGACGTCGACGGGGTCAATTGCGCCACTGCGGACGCCGGCAGAAAGTTCTTCAAGCATGAGGCGAGACTAGTGATTGTCTATCTCGTGTTGATTACGGAACAGGCACCCAACGAAAGTCAAGATTGCAAATTGTGGGGTCCACAATCTCAACGATGGATAATCCAATGACGGATGCTCGTGCAGAGAGACCAGTCTCTGGGCGTATTGCTGCATTCGCGGGCGCTTGTTGACTTGCGCGTAACAAGATCTCTTGCGTGTTGGTGGCATAGATGCCTAATTGTGACGCAATGGTGTAAGAGTGGCGGGCGGCAATCAAGCTTTCCAAGCGGAAACGCCTCCATTGGGCGTACGACGGAGACATGTACTGAGACAGAATCTCGGTCACCATTGTTCGTTGATCTTTTGCGGTAAACACCTGCGACCACTTCTTGCCATCGTTGGCCAACTGCGGTGGGAAGAGAACCTCGAGACAATCAGCGACAAGAGCGTCTTTGTTTTCGTACAAGCCATAGATGGCGCCAACGCTGACACCTGCGCGACGTGCAATGCGAGACACGGTGGCGCGATGAACTCCGGATCGCGCGATGACGTATTCACTCGCGGAAATCAATGCATCGCGAATGTCATCGCGTGTTGAAGGGAACGTGTACGGAGTAGGTGCGGGCTGTGTTCCAGACGGCTTCGTTGGTTTAGATGCAGTACGAACTGCACGCGTGAAGAGTTCTAGGAGTGCAGCGGGATGAATGGGATTGACCACTCCTTGGTCGTAGACCGAGTTCAACAGGGCCGCACCAAATAATGTTGATAATGCCGCCACAACTGCTTGGCGATTTGCCCCATCGGTGGACGGTCCAACTCCTCTGTCGTCTAGTAACCCGAGAATGTCTCGTTGAACAACTTCGGCGATGACTTCATCTCTTCGTGACGCAACGATGATCTCCATTGCGCTTCCTAAATCTGGCACAGCATCCTGTGAACTTGATGCTTCAAAAAGCGAACTGATTCGGGCGACTTGCGATGCATCGTTTGTGAGAACAGCATCGACAAGTGGAACAAGAATTTCCGACAGCATCGGCCAGAAACTTTTCTCCCACGCGAGAACAACAAGTTCAGATCGATCATCGCAACGCGCATAAATAACACCGCTAGAGAATCCAGCATCAGCTGCAACACGAGTGAGCGCCATTTGGTCTACGCCAACAGTTCGAACTGCGCGCGCTGCACTTTCTGCAACCTTCAGGTCTGTTTGACGAGACTTATCGGATTGGCGAGCGGCGAGTGCCATGAGTTGATTGTTTCACAAGATCGCCGTGAACTGACAGGCGTGGAAAACGCTGTCTATTCGGTCGCCCAATCAATGGTGGATAGACCAACCTCAGCGAGTGCTGCATTAATTCGGGAGAATGGCCGACTTCCAAAGAATCCTCGATGTGCAGAAAGTGGTGAGGGATGTGGTGCCGTTAAGACAACGTGGTGTGGTGCCGTCACTAGATGTTGTTTTTGTTGAGCGAAATTTCCCCACAGGACAAAGACAACTCGGGTGGATTTTTGGTTAAGTAGGGAAAGCACACCATCTGTGAACGTTTCCCACCCAAGGTTCTGGTGAGATCCTGGTTCTTTGTGCCGAACCGTCAGTGCGGAATTCAGTAATAAAACACCTTGTTTGGCCCATGCACTTAAATCACCGTATTGGGGGAGAGCAAGTCCTACATCGTCCCTGCGTTCTTTCATGATGTTGCGAAGTGATGGTGGAAGCGCAATTCCTCGAGAGACCGAAAAGGACAAACCATGCGCCTGTCCTTCGCCGTGATACGGGTCTTGCCCGAGCAGCAGTACTTTTGTTTCTTTTACCGATGTCAATGTGAAGGAGCGAAAAACATCATCGTTC
>JBIIJW010000130.1:0-4856 GCA_044233525.1 Ilumatobacteraceae bacterium
TGTTGAAGGGTAAGCAAGGACGTTTCCGTCAGAACCTTCTTGGTAAGCGCGTGGACTACTCCGGTCGTTCAGTCATTGTTGCTGGTCCAACACTTCGTTTGCACCAGTGTGGTTTGCCGAAGTTGATGGCACTCGAGTTGTTCAAGCCATTCGTGATGAAGCGTCTTGTCGATCTCGAGCTTGCTCAGAACATCAAGAGCGCAAAGCGCATGGTCGAGCGTCGTCGCCCACAAGTGTGGGACGTTCTTGAAGACGTCATCAAAGAACATCCAGTCATGCTGAACCGTGCACCAACGTTGCACCGTTTGGGAATTCAGGCGTTCGAACCAGTTCTTGTTGAAGGCAAGGCTCTTCAAATTCACCCACTCGTGTGTACTGCATTCAACGCAGACTTCGACGGTGACCAGATGGCCATTCACTTGCCGCTGTCAACAGAAGCACAAGCAGAAGCACGTGTTCTCATGTTGTCGGCTAACAACATCTTGTCGCCTGCATCTGGTCGCCCCATCGTTACTCCATCACAGGACCTCATCATTGGTGCGTTCTGGTTGACAGAGTCAGTGGAAGGCGCACCAGGTCATGGTCGTTCATTCGCTCAGCGTTGGGAAGTATTCCGTGCGCTCGATGAAGGTGCAATCACGTTGCACACGCTCATCCGTATGTTCGATCGCGATGAAAACGGAAAGCGTGTTGCATTTGAAACAACACCTGGACGTTTGTTGTTTGAAGAGACATTGCCACTTGACTACCCAGAGCAGTTCGGTCACATCATCGCACCGGTGAAGAAGAGCGAAATGGGCGTCATTGTTGAGCGCTTGTCCGATCACTACGACAAGTCAGTCATTGCCGCAACGCTCGACAGCTTGAAGGCCGTGTGTTACCGCTACGCATCGCAGTCCGGTCTCACCGTTTCAATCGAAGACGTGAAGACGCCTAAGAAGAAGCGTGAAATTCTCGACAACTACGAGAAGCAAGCAGACAAAGTGGAGACACAGTTCCGTCGCGGAATCATCACCGATGGTGAGCGTCGTCAGCAAGAAGTCACCATCTGGACCGACGCAACTGCAGAAGTGCAGGCCGCAATGGTGGAAGAGTTCAAAGCAGATCGCTTTAACCCCATCGACATGATGGTTGGTTCTGGTGCTCGAGGAAACATGACCCAGATGCGTCAGATCGCAGGTATGCGCGGTCTCGTGTCTAACCCACGTGGTGACATGATTCCTCGTCCTATCAAGAGCAACTTCCGTGAAGGTCTTGAGACACTTGAGTACTTCATTGCAACTCCCGGTGCTCGTAAGGGCTTGGTAGACACCGCGCTTCGTACAGCAGACTCTGGTTACCTCACACGTCGCCTTGTTGACGTGGCACAGGAACTCATTGTTCGCGAAGAAGATTGCGGAACACGTCTTGGTCTCTGGATTGAAAACGTCAAGCCAGACGCAGGCGGCGTTCGTGCCAACCTTGAAACGAAGTTGTTTGGACGCGCATTGTTGAACGACGTTGAGTTGTCAAACGGTCAAGTGCTCGCAAAGAACACACTCGTTGGCGACATCGAAATGGAATTGTTGCGCACCGATGCAAAGATCGATCGCGTCCAAGTTCGTTCGGTTGTCTCCTGTGACGCAGTGCTCGGTGTATGTGCACTGTGCTACGGCCGTTCACTTGCAACTGGCAAGTCCATTGAACTTGGTGAAGCAGTTGGTGTTATTGCCGCACAGTCAATTGGTGAACCTGGTACTCAGCTCACCATGCGTACGTTCCACACTGGTGGTGTTGCAGGTAAGGACATCGCTGGTGGTTTGCCACGCGTTGTTGAATTGTTTGAAGCTCGTACACCAAAGGGTTCGGCACGTCTTGCAAAAGCATCAGGTGTTGTTCGCATTGGTGAAGACGAAGGTAAGGGCATCCCCATCACCGTCGTTGACGACAAGGGTGAAGAGCACCTCATCATGCTTCCATCGGGTAGCCGTCCAACGGTTGTCGATGGCCAAGACATTGATGCCGGTCAGCCAGTGACATCTGGTCCATGGGATCCAAAAGAAATCATGGAAATTCTTGGTATCCGCCAGACACAGCAGTACCTCATTGAAGAAGTGCAGAAGGTGTACCGCGACCAGGGTGTATCCATCCACGACAAGCACATCGAACTCATCGTTCGTCAGATGACACGTCGTGTTGGTGTTCAGGAAACTGGTGACACCGGATTCCTTCCAGGAGAGCGCGTCGACGCGAAGAACTTCCGTGACACAAACCGTGCCATGGTGGAAGGTGGAAAGCGTCCAGCCGAAGGTCGCCCAGAAATCATGGGAATTACCAAGGCATCGTTGGCCACCGAATCATGGTTGTCAGCAGCGTCCTTCCAAGAGACCACTCGCGTCCTCACCGAAGCTGCCATCGATGGTCGCGCCGACAGCCTCGTTGGCTTGAAGGAAAACATCATCATTGGCAAGCTCATTCCTGCCGGCACCGGTATGGAGAAGTATCGCTACTTCGATGTTGATGCTCCGGACTACGTCCCCATGGAGTACTTCTCCAGCGACGAAGCAGATCCAGCGGCTTATTTGGCCGGCCTTCAGGGAACCTACGTCGCCAACGACGAGGCCATCTTTGACGACCTCGCCAGCGAAGACGCCATTCTTGAATCGATTGTCACCGCTCCAGAAGAGTCAGAAGAGGTCGCCGCCGAGTCAGCAGATGCTGCCGAAGCCGTTGCCGAACTGGCCGAAGAGCCAGCTGGAGAGGTTC
Organism: Ilumatobacteraceae bacterium; assembly: GCA_044233525.1. Taxonomy (GTDB): domain Bacteria; phylum Actinomycetota; class Acidimicrobiia; order Acidimicrobiales; family Ilumatobacteraceae; genus UBA2093. The sequence goes on from JBIIJW010000130.1 coordinate 2,746, forward strand.
CAGCCGACCAAATGACAACCGAGGAAGAACCCCCAGAATCATCGGCAGTGTGAACCGGTGGCGGGTTGCCACCGGGGAATACTCGCCCCTAGCCTTACATGGTCTTGATGGCCGACTTTTCGGTTCGGAACCTTGTTCCCATCGATGGTCATCAGTCAGATTTTTTAGCAATCATCAGTCAGATTTTTTAGCAAGAGGTAATTGCGTGCCCACAATTCAGCAGTTGATCCGTCAGGGTCGCAGCAGCAAGACAACAAAGACCAAGACTCCGGCGCTCAAGGGATCGCCGCAGCGTCGTGGCGTCTGCACACGCGTGTTCACCACAACACCGAAGAAGCCAAACTCGGCACTTCGCAAAGTGGCACGTGTTCGCTTGACATCTGGCGTTGAAGTCACCGCATACATTCCTGGTGAAGGACACAACTTGCAAGAGCACAGCATTGTCCTCGTGCGTGGTGGTCGTGTTCGCGACCTTCCAGGTGTTCGCTACAAGATCATTCGCGGCGCACTCGATGCGGCCGGTGTAAAGAACCGCAAGCAGGCGCGCAGCCGTTACGGCGCAAAGCGCGAGAAGTAAGAAGGACACGCCATGCCACGTAAAGGCCCCGCACAACGTCGCGAACTCAGCGCCGATCCCATCTATCGCTCATTGCTCGTCACACAGCTCACCAACAAGGTCATGCTTCACGGCAAGAAGAGCATCGCTGAAAAAATTGTGTACGACGCAATGGAACTCATCGAAAAGAAGACAGGTACCGAGCCACTTTCAACTGTGAAGCGCGCCATTGAAAATGTGAAGCCACCACTCGAAGTGCGTTCACGCCGTGTCGGTGGTGCTACCTATCAGGTGCCAGTGGAAGTCAAGCCACGTCGTGCATCTACATTGGCAATTCGTTGGATTGTTGATTACTCACGTGATCGCCGCGAAAAGACAATGGCTGAATGTCTCGCCAACGAACTCATGGATGCTGCCAACGGACTTGGCGCGTCAATGAAGAAGCGTGACGACATGCAGAAGATGGCCGAATCCAACAAGGCCTTCGCGCACTACCGCTGGTAGGGCAACAAGAACAACCAAATTTTTTCGAGAGCGCACCGCCAGTACACCTGAGGTGCGCTCCCGTCTGTCAGACCTACATAACAAGAACCACGACCTCTAAGAACAAGGTGAACCCCAATGGCCAAGCGTGAATTTCCACTCGATCGCACTCGCAACATCGGCATCATGGCCCACATCGACGCCGGTAAAACAACAACCACCGAGCGCATCCTGTACTACACCGGCAAGAGCTACAAGATCGGTGAAGTGCACGAAGGTGCAGCAACCATGGACCACATGGCCCAAGAGCAAGAGCGCGGTATCACTATTACCTCTGCTGCGACAACCTGTATCTGGAACAACCACCGAATCAACATCATTGACACGCCAGGTCACGTGGACTTCACCATTGAAGTAGAGCGTTCACTTCGCGTCCTCGACGGTGCTGTCACCGTGTTCGACTCCGTTGCTGGTGTAGAGCCACAAACTGAAACAGTGTGGCGCCAGGCCAACAAGTACAAAGTTCCACGTATGTGCTTCATCAACAAGATGGACCGTATTGGTGCAAACTTCTACCGCACCGTCGACATGGTGAAAGAGCGTCTACAAGCAGTTCCTGCAGTCATTCAGATTCCAGTTGGTGCTGGTGGCCCAGAAAGCAACAAGCCTTTCGCAGGTCTCATCGACATCGTCAAGATGAAGGCACTCATTTGGCTCGACGAAGAACTCGGCGCCAAGTGGGACGAAGTAGACATTCCTGCAGATCAAGTCGACGAAGCAAACGAATACCGCACTGCATTGTTGGAAACAATTGCAACCAGCGACGACGATTTCATGGAGAAGTACCTCGGTGGTGAAGAAGTCACCGAAGAAGACATCAAGCGTGCAATTCGTAAGGGAACACTTGCATTCGATTTCGTGCCCATCTTGTGTGGTTCAGCATTTAAGAACAAGGGTGTTCAGCCAATGCTCGACGCAGTTGTCGACTTCCTTCCAAGCCCACTCGACATTCCTGCTGCACAAGGAACAAATGCAAAGGGTGACGAAGTTGTTGAGCGCACCGCAGACGAGA
>JBIIJW010000131.1:0-4851 GCA_044233525.1 Ilumatobacteraceae bacterium
GGATACGGTGACGCAACGGCTGGCCAACACCGCCCCTCGTTTTGACGTGAACTCCACACACGGTTATCACGCCATCACGTTTGGATGGCTAGCAGGTGAATTAGTTCGTCGAGTAACAGGCAAAAGCCTTGGCACATTCGTTCGTGACCACATCACCTCTCCGCTTGATGCAGATTTTTTCATTGGCTTACCGGAAGAGCTAGAGCCTCGTGTCGCCCGCTTGCTTGCCCATCCGATTCCAAAGTTTCCGCCTGATATTGCCCGCATCATGATGGAGCGCAGTGCCCCTGGAACAAAGGGTGCAGAGGCTCTCGGATTGAACGGAGCGTTCGGGCCTGGAGCATTCAACAAGCCTGAAGTGCATCGTGCAGAGATTCCAGGCGCCAACGGAATTGGGAATGCGCGGTCACTTGCACGTATTTACGCAGCAACCGTTGGTGAAGTAGATGGTGTTCGCTTGATAGGTGAAGATGTGCGCCGTCAAGCAACAACCAGCAACACTCCAGCAGGAGAGATGGATGTGGTCCTCATCTCAGAAACCGTTTTCGCCATGGGCTTCATGCTTCATTGCGATCGTTCGTTGTTTTCAGGCGAAGGGGCTTTCGGGCACAACGGTGCGGGTGGTTCAGTGTCGTTTGCGGATCCACATCGCAACATGGGATTTTCTTATGTGATGAACACCATGATGACGGTGTACGACGAAGACCCCCGTCGCTCTCGACTCATTCGCGCGGCAACTGCGTGCGCAGACTCTGTCTGATTTTTGCTGTTGCTAAAAGATAAGTCGTCGAAGCACACGCGGCTGCAGTAGCAAACACAATGATGGCCGTTCTGACGCCGAACACTTCAGACGTAATGCCAGCAAGAATGCTGGTGACTCCAATCATTAGGTTGACCAACGCCATATCCCCAGCGAGTACTCGTCCACGAACATGATCTGGAGATTGAATCTGCAACCCAAGTGTTGACAGAGTCCATTGTGCGCCACCACTGAGGTGGGCCAACGCGACGAAAAAGGCGGCAACACCCAAAGTGGGGCTCAGTGCGGCGCAGAAATAACAGACGCTAAAGAGAAGGCCTGCAACGCCGCAAACTCGTAATAACTTCCCCATGTCGCGACCAGCGATGCGTGCACCGATGATGGGGCCTAGACCAGAACCAATTCCGCGAACGCCAATGAGAAGCCCTCGGCCTGAGTCCCCCATGTTGAAGACATTGCTTGCGAGAACTGCAAGTTGGCTAACAATTCCAGCGCCGACGGCAAAAGTCATCTTCGAGCACAACAAGGCAAGGATCACGCTGTCTTGTCGTGCGATGTGAATTGCTTCTTTCATGTCGGCTAGTGGTCGAGCGCGCCGTGAGTTTTCTGGTTGTGCAGCGTGATTTTGCATGGGCCGTGTCACGCTGGCGAACAAAGCTGCGGCTAAGAGAAACGAAACGATGTCTGCGATGAAAGCGGCATTTCGTCCAAACGCACTTGCGAAGACTCCGCCAAGTGCCGCACCAACAGCCAACATGATGCCCCACGTGCTTCCAAAGAGTGCATTTGCTTTACGAAGGTCCTCTTCGTTGTCGGTGAGATTGGGAATTGCTGCACCTGTCGCGGGGCTGACAAATGCGGCTAGTCCTGCGATGGAACATTGTGCCAAAAACAAAATCCAAATTCCCACGAACGAGTGAAACAACATCAAGCTTGCCGACAGTGCTTGTAAGAGCGACACAATGGTGAGAATTCGCTTGCGATCAAAGCGATCAGCAAACGAGCCTGCAATCGGCGACATGAACAAACCAGGGATTGTCATTGACACCAGCACGAGCGACACAAGGAATCGTGAGTTTGTCGCGTCCTCTACGAGACCTGCCATGGCCACAAACGTGAACCAGTCGCCGAGGAATGACACCACTTGTGCGCCAAACACAAAACGAATATCGCGGTTACGACGAAGGAGAGAAAACATGAGACCTCAAGACTAGGTCTCATGCGTGTCTGTTTAGTTGTTGTTTAGCGAAGTGAGTCGAGGCGTTCGAGAACTTCGCGCGCTTGAGTCATGATTTCATCAACAACTTGCCGCGCTGGCTTAATTTCGTCGATTGCTCCGACTGCTTGTCCGATTGCCATGAATGCTTTGTTGGTGTCAAGAACGACATCGGGACCAACACCTAAGTGGTGAATCCCGGCTTGGATTGTTGCAATGGCCTGCCCGGGAAATCCCTGCAACTCTTCGGGATGTTCCTCGAAATGCTGTGTCCATTCGGTGCGCGCAACACGACATGTCTTCCCTGTGTACGCCTTACTGATAACCGTGTCATCTTCAGCCATCTCCAGCATCTTTTCTTTGTAGCCATTGCCGGTGTGCGCTTCGTGAGTTGCAATGAACTTTGTGCCAATCCATACCGCTTCTGCTCCGAGTGCAAGAGATGCAATTAAGCCGCGACCATCAAATATTCCACCTGCGGCAACAACGGGTACTTTGCCGTTGACCGCATCGACAACTTGTGGGACAAGAGCCATGGTGGCCACGGTTCCTGTGTGTCCGCCAGCTTCAGTTCCTTGGGCCACCACAAAATCGCAACCGCTCGCAACAGCTGCAACGGCATGGCGCACTTTGCCACACATGGATCCAACGAGGATGTTGTGTCGATGAAGCTCATCGATGATTTCGCGGGGCACGCCAAGACCAGCAACATAAATGCTGGCACCACCTTCAATGATTGCTTTCAGATTTCGTTCGATTGAATCTGGTGACGCGGTGAGTAGATCGACGCCAAACGGTTTGTTGGTGAGAGTTCGCACGCGAGCCATCTCGGAGATTAAGAGTTCTGTTGACATGGGGGCTGCGCCAAATGTGCCGATACCGCCTGCATCCGACACTGCAGCGACGAGGTCGCTGTATGACACTCCACCCATGCCGGCCAGCATGATGGGCAATTCGATATCGAACATTTCGGTGATGCGCGTCTTCATGCCCCCACCGTATCGCTCGTTTTATTTCCGGTATGCACCAGGGCGCTTCAAGAACTGCCGATGCCAGCGTCGAGGGGTGAGCACTAAAGCACGGGGCTCGTCCTCAAACATCCATCGGACAAAGTTGCGGCGTGTCCACGAGCTTGTATTGACAAGAGCCAATACCCATTGTGCGATTCGAGGTGATGCCAACATCCGCCCAAGCGTTGCCGACATTCGATGATCGGCGAGCAATGTTTTGTCGAGTGATGTGGAATAGATGCGTCGGACCGATGCGGCATCAGTACCGGCATGAATTGCTTCTGCGGCGGCGATGCCGGTTTCAAGCGCTTGCCCAATTCCTTCACCTGTCAACGTGTCGGTCGCGCACACCGCATCGCCAACAAACAACACCCGTCCTGATGAGCGAATAGCAGAATCTATTCGTGCAGGAATCGGCCACGCAGTGTGGCGACCCTCGGGAGTGAAACCGTGTCCGAGTGCTTCCACAATGTGTGGACGTGTGAGTAGATCGCGCCAGGTGTCGTTCATGAACTGAACACTTCGTTCGCTGGTTCGAAGAATTCCAAACCCGACGTTCGCGCGATTTCCTGGAAGTGGGAACGACCACGCGTAACCAGGCAAGAGGTCTTCGTCAAACCACACTTGCAAGGTATGCGCTGCGGGTCCAGTGACATTGCTGACGTATTGGCGGAATGCGTGCCACTCTCCGAGATAACCAGGAGTCGAGAGTCCGAGAGATTTTCGAACTGGTGACCACATACCATCGGCTGCGACGACAAAGTCAACATCAATCAATCCGAGATTCTCAATCTCCACTGTGACGCCCTCTGCATCGTTGCGAGGCATGGCAACATATGCACAGTTTTCGTGAATGGTGACGCCACGTTCTCGGCACATGTTGACTAACGCATCATCAAGTTGCTCGCGCGGAGCAATTGCGGCAAACAAACCATTGTTCGGTAGACCAAGGTTGATTGTGGTGCCTCGCGGTGATCTGATTTCGACAGCGCCACAGGGTTGAAAGTCGGGGACAGTAGATGGGTTGAAGCCGAGGCTTTCGAGAACGCGCAACCCATTGGTGGTGAGGCCATCGCCGCAGCATTTGTCTCTTGGAAAGACCGCCTTGTCCACCACCGTGACATCGTGCCCGTGGCGCTTCAACGTGGCGGCACACGCTGTCCCGGCGGGACCTGCTCCGATGACGAGAACCTTGCTTGGCACGAAAGTGAGGCTATTGGCGGGTTGGGCTATGTGCGCTGTGACACGAGTTCGTAGTATCGGTACGGGCACCACGGGGTGTCGTTACTTACCAAAGGAGCCGCCATGGCAAAAATGTGTGAAGGTCGAGTTGCAGTTGTAACTGGCGCAGGTCGTGGAATTGGGCGTGAGCACGCCATCAGCTTGGCAAGCCAAGGCGCAAAGGTTGTTGTAAATGACCTTGGTGGAAATGTGGACGGCAGCGGTGGCGACGTCAGTCCCGCACAGTCAGTCGTTGACGAAATCAAAGGCATGGGCGGCGAGGCCGTAGCAAACGGTGACGACATCTCTTCATGGGAAGGTGCACAGCGCCTCATCAACACTGCAGTTGAGTCATTTGGTGACATCAACATTGTGGTGAACAACGCTGGCATTTTGCGCGACCGCATGCTCACCAATATGACTGAAGAAGAATGGGATGCAGTCATCAAGGTTCACCTCAAAGGAACTTTTGGACCCGCACGTTGGGCTGCTGCGTACTGGCGCGAGCAAGCAAAAGCCGGCAAAGAGGTATACGGCCGCATCATCAACACCACATCGGTATCTGGTATCTACGGCAACATCGGTCAAACGAACTACGGCGCAGCAAAAGCTGGTATTGCTTCGTTCACTGTGATTGCCGCACT
>JBIIJW010000132.1:0-4824 GCA_044233525.1 Ilumatobacteraceae bacterium
TGTGATTCGGAAAGGTGTGAATACGCATAACACGCTGCGGCCACAATCTTGTTCTCTCCATCTGGGTCGAAGTCCACAAGCGATACTTCGTCTACGTCAGAAGCAATACTGTCACCGAACAAGTCATCGACAAGTGCCGACATGTTCGACGCATTAGTCGAAAGGTACTGCGACCACTGTCCCCCACGCTCTGCAACATCTACTCGGCGTAGGAACGATGGAATGACTTTGCGAAGTTCGGTGAGCATCATGTCTGCATAAACACGGGCCTCGGGTAATGGATGAGCGCGCATTCGCAACAACAATGCTTCGAACGCCTGACCACTACCGTAAATGCCCACATTGGATAACGATGATGCAGGAAGCATTCCTCGTACGGCGTCTAAGGCCTTTGCACGAGTTGCTTGGCGATACACGAAGTCGCTGTCGCCCGCGGCCTTTGGCACAGTGGCACGAACATGCTGTGTCACTGCCTCGGCTACGGAACTGTAGGAATCAAACATGCGGTCCATGTCGCCCACGTAACGAGTACCGAACTTGCCAGCGAGAAGGTCTGGATCTCGGTAGTAGCGGTAACGACCGCCAAGGCGTTCGTCGTAGGCGATGTATCGAGTGCTTTGCTCGAGGTAGCTCATCAAGCGACCCCATTCGAGAATCTTCGTCAGAATGTTTGAGGCTTGTTCACAAGCCAAGTGAACTCCGCCCAACTGGGCAACGGAGTCGTCACCGTACTCAACAAAAACTTTCTCGTACAGTGATTCTGCGCGGTCAACCCCGACTGTTGCGTCGACCGCAATGTCGCCAGAAATCTCAAGATCATTTACGAACTCATCAAGAAACAAACGGCGAAGGCTGCGTGGACTACGGCTGTAGCGCGCAAAGAGTGCACCTTTGACCACCTCTGGCAAATTCACCAACGCAAAGACTGGTTGATCGAGATTGGTGAAATAACGCCGGAGAATGTCCGACTCTGCCTCTGTGAAATCCTCAGGTACGTAAACCGTCACAAGTAGTCAGCCTAGGAGTCTGGCGTTGGCGGCCCGTGGATACCGACCTACAAAACGTCCTTATCGGGACTGGCTTCTACGAATTCTTGACGGATGGAACGTTGTAAGTCCGTTGACGTCCAAAAATCAATGGCCGTCATGGCCATCGCCTTGGCGCCATCGATGACTGCTTGATCTGCTTGTGTCGTGATTGATGCTTTCGCGAAGTCAAGTGTGTGAATAGCTGTTCCGCGTGGCGCAGACGAAATCATCGGGTGAATAGAGGGAACGAGATGGCTGACATTGCCCATGTCGGTGCTTCCCACGACTCGTCGTCCATTTACCCCGGGCACGGTGACAGTGCGACCAAGTTGTGAGGCATTCGCAACGTACATTGCCGACAGGTTGTTGTTTGTCACCATGTCTGCATACGGAGTGTCCACCCATGTGTGCGAGAAACCACAACCACACGCGCTGGCACCAGACTGAAGTGCAGCAAGAACTCTCGGTTTGAGATCTGACAACGTGGTGACGGTGTCAGAGCGGACGTACCACTCCATCGATGCTTCGCGAGGGACGATGTTGGGCTTCTCCCCCGACTTTGTAAATATTCCGTGGACGCGTTCGGTTGGCAGGATGTGTTGGCGTAGGGCGGCAACGGCCATGTAGCCGAGGACCGCAGCGTCAAGGGCGTTTCTGCCTTTTTCTGGCGCTGCTGCTGCATGGGCAGACTCTCCGAAATACTCGACTGTTAACTGTTGTAGGGCGATGGCGTCAATTGTTGTGAGATCGGCATCTGCTGAATGAACCATCATGGCTACATCAACGCCATCGAGAGCTCCATGACGTGCCATAACAAGTTTTCCGCCACCGCCCTCTTCGGCTGGTGTGCCGAGATAGCGCAAACGGCCTCCCGCTGACGACGCAACAGATGCAAGTCCTACTGCGGCACCTAAGCCCGCTGCAGCAATGACGTTGTGTCCGCAACCGTGACCAATATCGGGTAGCGCGTCGTACTCGCTCATTATGCAGACGGTGGCGCCATCGCCCACATCACCAGAGAACCCGGTATCGCATCCAAACATGTGCGCTTCTGTTGGTATCCCAAGTTTGTTGGCGGTCTTCACTAGTAGTTCTGATGCAAAGACTTCATTGAAGTTCTGTTCTGGACGAGCGTGAATGTGATGGCTGACGTCAACGAGTGTCTGCGCAACGGCATCAATACGATCGCATGCCTGTTTCTTTAGGGAGTCAATGTCTAGCGTCATCTTGTTTTCTCTCTCGTCAGTGAATCGTAACTGCGATGATCCACTACAGAATCACTTCCCAGTAATCGGGTTGGATTGTGATGGAAATCTCCGACCAGTTCGAGACCGCCACACCATCAATGGACAATCTTTCTTGGGGCTTCTCGCGAAAGATGGTGAGTGTTGTTCCACGGGTCACGGCGATGCTGGGGTGAGGAATGTGTGTGCCAGTTCTTGCTTTACGGCGTGCAATGAATCGCTGTTTCAGGGGCATATCCGCCGATATAGCTACAACATCAAATTCTCCGTCGTTTGGATGAGAACGCGGCGCGATATTGAGGCCTGAATAAAAACCACTATTTGAAACAATGATGTGCCGACTCGTCCACCATGAACCGATTGATACATGCGAGAAGGCGGTGAAATCCTCGCTGTTGTTGTTCGTCAGTCGAACAGAACACATGAGTGCATCTATGGTCACAATCACGCAGTCGTGATGATGAACCGGTCGACGCGGTTCACCAAGTGCTGTGAACATGTCTCCTCGACACAATGCAAAGGGCGTATGTGCTGGCTGCGATGCGGCATCCTTGTCATCTTCAGCAATGAAAAATGAGACAGGAACAATGTCTTTCCTCCCCCACTCTTCGCCCTTTCGAATAGTCATGAAGGTGTTGCTCCTTGCGCGGCCGCAACGACGCCTCGGTCAATCGACGAAATTGCTTGTTCAGCAGTAGATCGCAAGACATCATCGTGAGTGGTGGTGGCGATCTGGCGAAGTAGGTCGATTAACTGTCGAATCGACCGCACAAAGTCCCCTGGTGTTAACTCCGGGTCCAGAATTCGAGACAACGGCTTTCCAGATGCCCACCCCGATGTTTCATGAGAGAGTCCGCCATGTGGCGCACGATGGACATGGAGTCCTCTGTCGCGTTGAGCCTCTTGCAGGCGCTGGCTGACCTTTTCAATTCGTTTGAATCGCTGTCGAACCATGTCTGACGGCCACCGTGTTAGTCCGCCGGAGTCGCCGCCACGAGGCTCATAGACCAACGTAGAGAGAACAGCGACTAGATCGCTCACCGATAAACCGTTCAGAATTCCTTTTTCCATCACTTCAACAATGAGCAGATCGCTCTCGTGGAAGATTCCAGACAGGGTTTCGCCTTTCGGTGTGAGTGACCAATCATCGATGTATTCCAAATCCTCAAGCAGATGAACCACGTCCATGAAGCGTGCGCTGACAGAGCCAGCTCGATGGCGTGACCGCTCTTCCATCTGCTCAATCTCTTTTCGCAAACGCTTCATGCTCTTGGCACTCACAGGCGAATCGGACACTCTGATCTCAGAGTCTGGCTCGATAGATCTCGTTTCGGTCTCAAGAACTTTTGCCTTTGTTAAGCGTGCAACAGCTTCTTTAATGAATTCTGTTCGCGTGGGTTCAAACGGAACTGGCAAATCAACGTGGGTGCTCCTTACAGGGAGAGACCTCAGGTCTTTTGCCATGACGTCGAGAATTTTGCGTGTTGGTGTCAACACGGTCAGACGAATCCCTGCTCGTCGTGCAGCCGTTGAAAGAATGAGTCCTCGCCCTCGAATATTTGACGCGTCAAAAAGAACCACATCTCCCGGACGAAGTGCACGCAAGGCAATCTCTGCCTCAACGGGCGATGCTGTATCTAAAGACTCTGACGACTCGTATTCAAGGGGCGCTTGCCGTTCGAGAATTGCTAACTCTCGTCTCTTTTTTTCGAGAAGAGCCTCAGAGGTCACAACATCGCGATCTGCCTGAAACTGTGCAAATGACAGGTTCAAAATGTGATGAGCTCCGTCTTCGGAATGATTTCTCACCATGTTGACTGCCATATTGAATGTTGGTCGAAATGCTGAAGTGAGCCTGAAACTTCGGCTCAACGCTAGGCCCGCTGCTTGTTCAAAAGTAACAAACGGATTCCAGATAGAAATTGCATGTCCAATATCGTCAAGTCCTCGACGACCGGCTCGGCCTGTTAGTTGGGTGAATTCAGAAGCACGAAGCAGTTGATGATGGTCGCCTGTGTACTTCGTGAGTTTTTCGATGACAACCGCACGAGCTGGCATGTTGATACCAACTGCGAGTGTTTCGGTTGCAAAGACAACCTTCACCAGCCCTCTTACGAAGCACTCCTCTACTGCTTCTTTGAACATAGGAATCATGCCTGCGTGATGACACGAGATGCCGGTTCCGATGTCATCAAGAAAACGGTCGAACTCGAGTGCAGTTTTGTCGTCGTCACTTAGCGATTCGCAATGACGGTACACGATGTCGATAATTTGCGATTCTTCATCGGCTGAGGTCAGGACCATTCCGGCGCGCATGCAGGATGCAACGGCATCTTCACACTGCGCCCGACTAAAGATGAACACAATTGCTGGAAGCATGTCGTTGTCTTCTAGAAGTTCAACAATCTCAGGTCTGGTGGGTGGTGAAAACCGACGCGCTTTCTTTCCGCCCGCTTGGCGGCCGCCATTGTTTCGTCCACCGCTGAGAAGTCGTTGCACGTGACGGTTTGGCTCGCCACCGACAATTGTGTTGTACATCTCTGTACGGTCAG